>NZ_JACHIA010000008.1 GCF_014202995.1 Longimicrobium terrae | reverse complement strand
GTCGACAACGACGATGTCGTATTAATTCCTTCTGCCCTTTGGAGACGCTGGGAAGATCTCCTCAGCTTCGCCGCGTAAAGTGCTAAAGTCTAGTTTATTCGCTCTCGCGGGGGAGGAGTGGGCGACTCGTACGAGCCCGGGTGGGGCCGCCGTGACGCCCGCCGCCCACTCTGTCTACCGCGCCCGCTTCACCATCTCCCCGATCCGCCGCACCCCTTCCGCCACTGCGTCCTCCTCCGGCCCGAACGAGAACCGCGCGTACGAACGGAACCGCGAGGGCCGGCCGCTGCGCCGCTTGCCGGGGTTGATATCGAAGAACTCGCCCGGCACGCAGATCACCTTTTCATCCAGCGCGGCCTGCAGAAAGTCCATTCCGTCCGAAAGCGGCTCCGGCAGGCCGGACAGGTCGGCCCAGACGTAAAAGGTGCCTTCCGGCTCCACGTCCAGCCGCATCCCCGCGTCGCGCAGCCCATCCACCATGATGCGCCGCTTGCGCAGGAACGCGCCCCGGATGGCCGCCGTTTCCGCACGCACGGCGGCGGGATTCAGCAGGTCGATGGCGGCGCGCTGGAGCGGCCGGCTGCCTCCGCCGTCCAGGAACGAGCCGCTGCTCGTCACCGCCTCGATCACCGACTTGGGCCCCACCACCCACGTGGTGCGCCAGCCGGGGTAGCGCCAGTTCTTGGTCAGCCCGTCAAAGATGACGACCGGATCTTCATCCACATCATCCACATAGCGCGCGGCCGACACCAGCCCGTCCTCATCCGCCGTCGCGGACCACGCGTAGTGCGAGTAGAACTCGTCCATCAGCAGCGTGCACTCCAGCCGGCGCGCCGCCTCTACCCACGACGCCAGTTCCAGCCCGCGGATGGTGCGGCCCGTGGGGTTGGAGGGATTGGACAGCAGCAGCGCGGACAGTCCGCGGCCCAGGATCTCCCGCTCCAGCCGGCCCATGTCGAACCGGTAGCCGTCCGTCCCTTCCAGCAGGATGGGGATGGCGGTAAAGGGCCGGAAGATGGTGAGCAGTTCCTCGTACGCCGTGTAGTCGGGAAGGAAGTGGCCCAGGTTGATTTCTCCCAGTGCCGCCACCGTGCGCGTAAGTCCCAGCCGCCCGCCGCCGCAGATGCACACGTTCTCGGCAGTGTACTGCGACGCCTTGCCCTTGCGGTACAGGTGGTTGTACAGGTCGGCGACGGCGGTGCGCAGTTCGGGAATTCCCGCCACGGGCGCGTATTCCTGGTCCGCCGGGCTGATGGGCGCGCTCAGGATGCGCTCCGGCGAGCCGGGAAGCGGACCCGTTTCCGGCATCCCCTGGCCCAGGTTGCACCAGTCCGGATGCCCGTACGCGTAGCCGCGCCGGCTGGCTTCGGCCATCACGTAGATCACGCCGGTGAAGGGCACGGCGCGAAAGCCGGGTACGTTGGGCGGGGTGACAGCAATGCGTCTGCGTTCCATCGGCCGGACCAGGTGTAGATGCGTTCAGCGGGCGCGGTCTGCGCGGAGACGGTCCGGGAGGCAATCGGCGGTCCACGGCCGTCTGTGACGCGGAAGGATAGGGTCGGGACAGCCGCGGGTCATCCTCCACCGGCCGGATCGCGGCTGGATGCGCGCGTTCCGGCCCTCCGCCCGGCATCGTGTGAAAGGCGGACGCTCCTCCGGCCTGATCAGCAGATCTGCGGCTCTGCTGATCATCGATCCGTCCTGCGGCGCCCCTGCGGCGGGGCGGGCACGGGGTTAGCTTGGCCGCGCACCACCGTTCATCCACCGACGCCCGTTCCGGACCCATGCAGCAGACACCCGACGCCGCCCCGACCTCGCCGGAAGAGTTCCGGAGCCTTGCCCGCGACATCTTTCGCGAGCTGATCGCGATCGACACCACCGACCGCGACGGCGACGTGACGGTGGCCGCGCGCGCGGTTGCCCAGCGGCTGCAGGAAGCCGGATTTGCGGAGGAGGACCTGACGCTGGCCGGGCCGCATCCGCGCAAGATGAATCTGGTGGCCCGGATGCGCGGCACCGGCGCGCGCGGGCCGCTGCTGCTGCTGGCGCACCTGGACGTGGTGGAAGCCGATCCCGCGGAGTGGAGCACGGACCCGTTCACGCTGGTGGAGGAGGACGGCTTCTTCTACGGCCGCGGCACGACGGACCAGAAGGCGATGTCATCCATCTGGACGGCGACGCTCATTCGCCTGGTGCGCGAGGGCTTTGTCCCCGACCGCGACCTGATCCTCGTCCTGACCGCCGACGAGGAGGGCGGAGAACACAATGGCGCGCGCTGGCTTACGCAGAACCGCCGCGATCTGGTGGACGCGGCGATGGGGATCAACGAGGGCGGCTTCGGGCGGATGAAGAACGGCAGGCGGATCAGCAACAACCTGCAGGCGAGCGAAAAAGTCTACCTGGATCTGGAACTGGAGGCGCGCGGCACCGCCGGGCACAGTTCGCTGCCGACGGCGGACAACTCCATCTACCACCTCGCCGCGGCGATGCAGCGCGCGGCGGCGTACCGCTTTCCCGTGCAGATCAGTGAGGTGGCGCGGGCGTTCTTTGAGCGGATGTCGCGCATCGAGAGCGGCGCGATGGCGGATGACATGCGCGCGTTGCTGGCGGATACCGAGAATTCCGAGGCCGCGGACCGGCTGTGCGCCGTCCCGCAGTACAACGGGATGATGCGCACCACGTGGGCGGCCACGCGGGTTGATGCGGGGCAGTCCAACAACACCATTCCCCAGAGCGCGCGGGCGCTGTTCAACTGCCGCCTCCTCCCCGGCGTGCAGCCGGAAGAGGTGGAGCGTACGATGCGCGAAGTGGTTGCGGACGATCGGGTTACGGTGCGACAGGCGACCGCCAGCAAGCCCAGCCCGCCCTCGCCGCTGACGGCGGAGGTGATGAACGCGGTGGAGGGGCTTACGGAGGAGATGTGGCCCGGCGTGCCCGTGGTTCCGGTGATGGGAATCGGTGCGACGGACAGCCTGTACTTCCGCTCTGCGGGGATCCCGATGTATGGTGTGTCGGGGATCTTTCTGGACGTGGACGATGTGCGCGCGCACGCCCCCAACGAGCGCATTTCCACGCAGTCGTACTACGAGGGCCAGGAGTTCCTGTACCGCCTCGTCCGCACGCTTTCGTCCTGACTGCGGGGCGCCTCATCAGCCCCACGGCCGACAACAGCCGGGGCGGAGAAGCGAGGGCAGCATGGTATCGGATTGGCAGTGGTTCGGGGATGAGGTTTGGCGCCGATCGCGAACATCGTTGAGCGAATGAATCCGCCGCTCAAACAGCGGGAAGCCCCGACACGACGCCCACAGGCGCCGTTCGGGGCTTCAACTGCATCGGGGGCCTACGACACTGTCGGGGGCATAGTCCGCGCAGGCGGACTTCCGTGTCTTTCGAGGCGCGGTTTCAACAGCCGGACCGGAGCGCGCCACCCGCCGCAAGTCTTTCAGCCGCAACGAACTGGGGTGTGCTCCCTCTCCCACATCTGTTCGTGGGAGAGGGTCGTCGTGCGCAGCACGCGGGGTGAGGGCGTCACTCTCCGGCCCGCACCGCCCTCCGGTCCGCACCGAACGCTCCCCATCCCGCCGTCCCGCTAGCCTCCGCGCCCCAAACCCGCGCCGTCTTCATCACCGCCCCGCGCGTCGGGAAACGCGAGGTTCTGGACGTAGTCACGCACATCCGCCGGCCACGCTGCGATGAGGCTGGCAAAGCGCGCGGCATCGTCGGCGAAGAGGGCGCGGGCGGCTTCCTCGAACCCCGGCAGGTCGCCGCCCATCGCCGACAGGAAACGATAGGCGGCGTCCCGCGCGGCGCGGCGCTGGTCGGCGGCGGCGCTGGTGCGGCGCGCCTCCTCCACCAGCTTGCGGATGGCGACCGACGCGCCGCCCGGCTGCGTGGCCAGCCACTCCCAGTGCCGCGGCAGCAGCGTCACCTCGCGCGCGACCACGCCCAGGCTGGGACGCCCGCGGCGGCGCGGCGCAGCCTCCTCCGCCTGCGCCGCGGATCCGGTCTCCACCCTGGACGCGGCGCCTTCGTTTTCCGCCCCTGGCGTGCCTGATCCGTTCTCCGTCACCGACGGGGCGGGGGAGTACCGCGCGGTGACCTCCTCCTCCGTGCCGCGCGTGTTGATGTCGATTACGCGGCCGGTGGCGTCATCGAACACCAGCAGCGGCCCCGCGGCGCCATCCAACTGCGCGCGGCGGAAGGCGGCGGCCGCCTCGTGCAGCGGGCCGCCATAGATCCGCCGCGCGCCATCGAAGACCGTGCAGTTTCCGCCGCTCACGGGCTCGCCGGGCGCTTGTGGTAGCCGCGTTCGTCGAACGGCTCCAGGCGCTCCATCCACATCGCCTCCAGCGTGCGCAGGTCGTCGGCGGGGTCGTAGCCGGGGCTGTCGTCCGGCGGGGTGAGCGTGTCGAGCACCTCGAACGCGAACACGTCCGGGCCCAGCGCGTTCCACTCGCGCTGCAACTCGCGGTTGGGGTGCCCGCCGAACTTGAGCTGCGTGCGCATGCGGTTGAGGATGGACGGCAGATCCACCGAGCGCCCCACGAGCGAGCGGCCATTCGCCGTGTTGTGCACGCGAAAGATGCCCATCGGCCGCGCCGATTCCTTGTATGCCCGCACCAGTTCCCGCTTGTTCATCCTCATCACCCGGTTCAGTGTCTGGATGAATTATATCCGGGTATAATCCATCCGTCAATATCATCCGGGTAATATTCTGGATCGAGCGCCATCGGCGCAAAAAGCACGGAGGCCGCGGAGAACTCCTCCGTGACCTCCGTGCATCCTCCATAACCTCTCGGGTGGAACCGAGTCGCGTGAGGCCCGCACAGGGGGGGCCGCGGAGACAACGGGACTCTCTCCGAAAAAGCGTTACCTCTGACCGGACTGGATGAAGATCACACTCCGGGTTCTCTCCTCCGTCTCATTGCGCTGGCGCCTCGCCAGCGTAAACTCGACCTCGGGGAACTTCCTGAGGGAGGTGACCGTGACGGTTTCATGGTCACAATCGACAGCCACGTAGACGCGCTTGTCGCTCGCACGGCCCCCCAGCATGTCGAACCAGACGACGAACTGGCCCACGAGGGCGGTGTTCGCGCATTCCTCCCAAGCCCTGCCCTCGACCTTCAGGTTGCAGAGGACCGCGTCATCCGTCTGCATGCAGCGAGCGCCGCTGCGCATCAGGTTTATCTGGTCCTCGGTGGGCTGAGGCAGGCCGAAGGCCGACGCGATGGGTCGGTCGCTGAAATCCTCGCCGCGGATGGTGTCGGTGCGCTCCGGCGCATTCTGCGCGTGCACCGGCGCGCCGGCCACGCACGCGGCCAGGACAACAAAACAACAGAGAATCTTTCGCATTGAATCAATCATGAAAGAGGTGGAGCAGAACCGCTCGTCGGCGGTGCCGATCGTTCGGCGTCAATATTGTCGGGTGGGGAGTCGTCCCGCAACGCTGGCGTGCTGCCTGCGCCGATGAAGGCGCAGAAAAAAGAAGCCAGCGGAAGCCTCATGGCTCCGCTGGCTCGGTTCGCTCCGTGAGAAGGCCCCGTCCCGTTCACTCCGTCGCGGACTCGGCCGCCGGCATGGACGCGTAGAAGTCGTCGCGGACGCGGCCCATGTACTCGTGCAGCAGGTGCGACACGCGGTCCGCGCTGGGCGACGCCACGATCATCCCCACGTGGTGCAGCTTGTTCATGCGCCACACGATTTCGGGGTCCTGGTACGCCGATGTGTCCGGCCACTCCTGCCGCGCCAGCGACACCAGCAGCCCCGCGTGTTCCGCCCGCGCCCGCGGAGGCGTGTAGTTCTCGCCACGAACGTCCGCGATCTCCAGCCGCGCCCACTCGCGCCACAGGTTCACGCCGGTGGCGGCTTCCGTCATTTCCACGATGTTGGCGCCGCCCACCCGCGCCGCCGTCTCCAGGAAGTAGAAGCGCCCGTCCTCATCCCCGCGGATGAATTCGGTGTGCAGCGCGCCGCGCACCATGCCCAGCGCGCGCAGCACCTGCACGTCCAGTTCGCGCAGCGTGCGCGCCTCGTCGGAATCCCGCGGCAGCGTGCGGGTGGAGAACAGGCCGCCGCCGTGGTACACCTCGAACGGCGGCGTCACGTAGCCGTTGGCCTCGCTGAAGACGATTTCGCCCTTCCACGCCAGCGAATCCACGTGATACACGCGGCCGGGGATGAAGCGCTCCAGCACGTGGAACGACCGCTTGTCGCCCAGTTCCTCGATCGTGCGCCACACCTGCTCCGGATCGCTCAGCTTCTTGATGCCGATGGCGGACGCGGACAGCCGCGGCTTGAGCACCCACGGCGCCGGCACCGTTTCCAGGAAGTGGCGGATGGGCTCGTGGTGCAGCACGGGGACGAAGTCCGGAACTAGAATCCCCGCCTCTCGCGCCACCATGCGCATCGCCAGCTTGTCGCGGTAGTGGCGCACCGTGGTTTCGCCCATCCCCGGAATGCGCAGGTGTTCGCGCAGCGTGGACGCCATTTCCAGGTCGAACTCGTCCAGCGGAACGATGCGGTCGATTGTCTCGGTTCGCGCCAGGTAGCTGATGCCGTGGATGACGTCCTCACGCCCGTACAGGTGCGGCATGTAGAACACTTCGTCGATGGCTTCGCGTGGCCACTCGGCGTCGCGCAGCTTTTCGACGGTGACCAGCAGGACGCGGCACCCCTGCCGCTTGCACTCGCGGAGAAACTCCTCGCCCTTGAAGTAGCTGGTGAGGCAGAGGATGGTCACGGGACGGTTCACGGCGTCACGAGGCAGAGGATGGACGGATGACGAGCGGCGGGTGCCGGACAGCGTAGCGCGGATCGCGAGGCGGTACAAGGGCCGCGCCCGCGATCCGGTGCGCTGGAATCCGTCGATCGCAGGAGCAAGGAACGCACCCGGAACAAGCCTGCTTTCGCGGCGGACCCTCATCGGCCGGAAAGGATCCGGCATCGGCCCGAAACGGACCGGCCGGCCCCCGCATGGAGGCCGGCCGGTCCGCCGATCCCGCCGATCCGGTTACTGCGGAATCAGTTCGATGGCGTCGATCTCAAAGCTGCCCCGTCCGCCGTCGGGAATCAGGTGAAAGGTGGTGACGTTGCTCAGCGTCATTCCGTTGTTGGGAACGCCCGGCTGCTGCCACGCCGCGCGCGGAAAGCCCGTGGTGTTCAGCGGCACGCTGCCGAACTGCCATCCCGTGAAGTTGTCCACTACGCGATGCTCGAACTGCTCGCCGTCGGCGTCCACGACCTGCAGGCGGATGGTGTTGCCGCTGTTCGTCCCCTTGAACCAGAACTCCAGCGCCCGGTAGCCGGACCAGTTGGCGTTCACGTCGCGCCCCAGCCCGCCCCAGTCCTCCACGGCGTAGGTCAGCTGCATGCCGGACCCCACGGCGGACGGCGTCACGCGCACGCGGGTGATGGTGTCGCCGGTGGCGGCGTACGGCCACCACTTGGAGTTCAGGTCGTTGCGCTCAAAGTCGTCCAGCCGCAGGCGGCGGTCGCCGGAAAGCGGATCTTCCATGTTGCCGCTGGCCAGCAGCAGGCTCATCAGGCGCAGTTCGGCGGCGTAGTAGGTGGTGTCCTGCCGGGGCGCACCGGACCACGTCTGCAGCGTGCCCAGGTCCACCGTGCGGTTCCACATGGAGGTGCGGTACGTGGTGTTCGTCGACGTCAGCGCGGCGGCGGTGAGGGGCCCCACGAAGGTCGCCTCGTTCAGCCACGGCTCCTGCACGCCGCCGTTCAGGTAGTAGCCGGTCTGGATGTTGGAGGCGCCGACGCCGGAAAAGAATGAGTTCATCAGGTCCAGCCGGTTTTCCGCGCGGCTTTCGCAGTTGTACACGGCGTCCTTGGCCAGGCGCCACGGACCGCGGATGGCGTTCCAGCTGAAGCGGTAGTCCGCGGTGCTGCTGCTGTCGCCGTTGACCTTGACGTGGTCGGGGATGAGGCCGGTGCTGGCGTTGCTGCTTCCGTTGGCGCTGCTGCGCGAGTCGACGTTGGCGAGAATGGTGTAGCTCTTGTCGGATACGCTGTTCCACGACGCGTCGCCCAGGTACAGCGCGAACGCCTTGTAGTACGAGGGATCCAGGTAGCCCGGGTGCACCACCAGCGCGCTGCTCCCGGACCAGTCGCCGGACTTGAAGACGTACGTGGTGGGATCGACGATGTACGTCTTCATGCTGCCCACCAGCGCGTTCAGGTCGTTCCAGTATCCGCCCCAGCGCTTGTCGGCCATCATCAGCGCATACGCCATGTCCTCGTCGCCATCGCTGGCGGCATTGGTGTCCAGCGCGGTGCCGTTCTGGTCGATGGCCCACTTCATCATGCCGCGCGAGTTGTGGTGCGCCTTGGCGTACGCCCACAATCCGTCGAACGTGGCCTTGTCGCCCATGGTGGCGGCCAGAACCATTCCGTAGCCCTGGCCCTCGGAGAGCGTGGCGTACGGAGCCGCCGTGCTCCCATTCCCGATGTCGAACACCCACCCCGGGCCGGTGGTGACGCGAAGCCCGTTCACGGCGGGAGAGGTGCCGGTGCTGTATACGCGGGCCGCCTTCCAGATCTGGTAGTCCGCGCGAATGCGGGTGTTGGCCGCGGCCTGGTCCGGCGCCATGCTGACGCCGCAGGCGTACTCGTACGGCGCGGCGCCGGCGGTGCTGAGCGCCATGCGGGGAAGCGCGCCCCCTGCGCCGGCGCCGGCGAGGGGTTCGGTGGGAACGGAGTCGATGCAGGCCGCGAGGGAGGCCGCCGCGGCAAAGGCGGCCAGGGTGCGTGCGGGGATGCTCGGTGACATGGGCACCTTGTGGGAATGATGGTTTCCGCCGGCCCGCCGTGCTCGGCGAACCGTCCCGCCGGGGAGGGCACAACGGATGCCTGAATTCGCCCCAGCAGACAGAGTTTTCACAAGAAGTACAATCGTCACGTCCACGCCGTTTCCCAGCGTTTACGAGGAAAAGTCGTCCACAGTGATTCTGTAAACGGATGAACTCGCGGAAGGCATCCGCATGTTCCCGAACGGTTTGCGTTCTTTCTCCAGCCACCGTCTCCGCTCCGCGATCGGGCAGGAACGGGCGGCCCGGCGGACAGGGGTGCAAACCCGCGGATCTTGCGCCGGAAAGAAAGAATGCATATGCATGCATCATGATGAATCATCAACGCGCGGCGCAGGCGATGACGGCCGACTGCCTCTGCTTTCGCGCCCGGCGCGTCTCGCGCGCCATCACCCGCATGTACGACGACGCGCTGCGCCCGCTGAGCATTCAGGCCACGCAGCTCACCCTGCTGAACGCGGTGGCCATGCACGGCGAGCGGGGCGCGACCATGGCGCGGCTAGCGGAGATCCTGGCCATGGACGCCACGACGCTGTCGCGCGCCCTGAAGCCGCTGGAAACCGCGGGGCTGTTGCAGATGCTTCGCCTGGAGACGGACCGCCGCGTGCGCCTGGCGCTGCTCACCGAGGCCGGCGGGCGCTGCGTGGATTCCGCGCTTCCGCTGTGGACGCAGGCGCACGCGCGCGTGGTGGCCGCGCTGGGCGACGAGGCCGCGCTGGATCTGCGCGACCGCTTCGACCACGTGAGCGCCGCCGCGGCCCGGGCGGTGAGCGCCGCCGCGCCGTGATCCGCGTCCCACCCTCGTGATCCCCACGCCTCTCGCGCCCGATGGATGGCGCAATCTCACTCCCGACCCGCACATTCCAGGATAGCCGTGAGTGAAACCACAGCCTCGCCGCCGCCCGCGCTGAATGCCGTGCTGCGGCCGTGCCCCTTCTGCGGAGCCTGCGCCACGCTGGAGCCGGACCCGTGGATGGGCGAAAGCGTCCGCATCGCCTGCTCCAGCGAGCGCTGCTGCGTCATGCCGCGCACGGAGTACCTGCTGGTGCGCTTTGCCGACGAACTGTGCGCCGCGTGGAACGGCCGCCCCGCGCCGCACATGGAATCCGCCACCGAAGTGGATGGTTGATGACCCGACCGCCGTACCGCGTCCGGATGACCACGGGCGCATGGTGACCGCTTCCGATACGCACCGCGCCATCGACGCGGTGTGGCGCATCGAGTCCGCGCGGCTGATCGCCGGGCTTGCGCGCATGGTGCGCGACGTGGGGCTGGCGGAGGATCTGGCGCAGGACGCGCTGGTGGCCGCGCTGGAGCGGTGGCCCCGGACGGGTGTGCCCGACAATCCCGGCGCATGGCTCATGGCCGCCGCAAAGCGCCGCGCCATCGACGGTTTCCGGCGCGACAGGATGCTGGAGCGCAAGCACCAGGAACTCGGCGCGGAGCTGGAGGCGCGCATCGAGTCCGCCGTGCCGGACTTGGACGCCGCGCTGGATGATCCCGTGGGCGACGACCTGCTGCGCCTCGTCTTCACCTGCTGCCACCCGGTGCTGGGCACGGAGGCGCGGGTGGCGCTCACCCTGCGCATGCTGGGCGGCCTGTCCACGGAGGAGATCGCGCGCGCCTTTCTGGTGCCCACGCCCACCATCGCCCAGCGGATCGTGCGGGCCAAGCGGACGCTCACCGAATCGCGCGTTCCGTTCGAGGTGCCGCTGGCGAACGAGCTGCCCGCCCGCCTCGCGTCCGTGCTGGAGGTCGTCTACCTGATCTTCAACGAGGGATACTCGGCGACGGCGGGAGATGACTGGGTGCGTCCCGCGCTGTGCGAAGATGCCCTGCGCCTGGGCCGCATTCTGGCCGGCCTGGTGCCCGGCGAGGCGGAGGTGCACGGGCTGGTGGCGCTGATGGAGATTCAGGCGTCGCGGCTGGGCGCGCGCGTGGGGCCGGGCGGCGAGCCGGTGCTGCTGCTGGACCAGGACCGCCGCCGGTGGGACTACCTGCTGATCCGGCGCGGACTGGCGGCGCTGGAAAAGGCGGCGTCGCTGGGCGGCGGATTGGGCCCGTACGGACTGCAGGCCGCCATCGCCGCGTGCCACGCGCGCGCTCGCACGGCGGCGGAAACGGACTGGGTGCGCATGGCCGCGCTGTACGACGCGCTGGCCCGGGCGGCGCCCTCGCCCGTGGTGGAGCTGAACCGCGCGGTGGCGCTTGGAATGGCGTTCGGGCCGGCGGCGGGACTGGCGCTGGCGGACCAGCTCACCGGGATTGCGTCGCTCAGGAACTATCACCTGCTGCCCAGCGTGCGGGGCGATCTGCTGGCCAAGCTGGGCCGCGCGGACGAGGCGCGCGCCGAGTTCGAACGCGCCGCGTCGCTGACGCGAAACGAACGGGAGCGCGCGCTCCTCCTGGCCCGCGCGCGCGAGTGCGAATCCGCGCCGGCGTAACCCGGCGCACCGGCGGCACCTGATTCTGCCCCGCCGGCCCAGCCCGACCGAGACAAAAAGAACGAGTCCCAGCCGTCTTTCGGCCGGGGCTCGTTTTGTCCCTCGCTTCTGCGGAGTACCGCCCATCGCCGTGCTGTGAGGCCCCTCCCCCGGCCCCTCCCCATGCAAACTGCCGCACGGAGAGGGGAGACTTCAGGCCGGGACCGGCGCCGCGAGCAGGTGAAGCCTCACGACTGTTCGTGCGGATCGTCCGACTTCGTTCGATCGCATCGGTTCCGCAGCCCAGGGACGGCGTTTACCGCTGCTTCTTCCTCTGTCGAGCGGTGGTCCGGGCCCGGGTGCCGTCGATCACCACCGATACCCCGGGCACCGACCGGAGCGTGACGGACGCTTCCTGGCGCGCATCCACCCGCTCCACCAGCCTGAGATCCGCGCTTGCGGCGTGTTCCGCGCCGGAGTAGACGCTGACGCGGAACGTACGGGTGGCCGCGTTCACCAGGACGGCGGAAAGCTCAAAGGTGCCGCGCCCGGCGATCGTGAGCCGGAAGCGTCCCCCTTCCGGCATGGAGCCGTCGAACGACTGGTTCTCGCTTCCCACATCCACGTGCACGTCCACGATCCGGTTGGAATCAGCCGGCTGCGCGGCGGCGGGCGCCGTTCCGCCCGCGAACAGCGCCAGAAGCAATCCGCCTACGGCAATCATCCTGTACATGAGGCAAGCCTGGTGTGGGACGTACTCGATGCCGGATGCATCAGCGCGGGGTGCGGGCCATCCGGTATACGACAACGTGCGGAACGTCGTCCGAGTCGGCCCGCGAGGCGTACACGGTTCCATCTCCGCGAATCAGGCGCACTTCGCTGCCCGCGGGGATCAGCATCGACCCCAGGTAGGAACCGTTTCCATCAAAGGCGGCCCATTCCGCATTCCGCCGCGTGCCGCCGCCCAGCTGCATCCAGATGCGGTCACGGTCGTCCAACAGAACGCCGCGCACCGCCGGCCACCGTTCCGGGAGCGAATCTTTCAGCACCGGGGCAAAGACGGGGCGGTCCACCGCGGGCATGGCGGCGAGCGCGTCGTCCTGATCCGCGCGCGTGATGGCGGGTGGCGTGTACGGGACGGCGAAGCGCCCGGTCCGCTGGCCGGCCAGATTGTAGATGTCCGCCGCCAGGGAATCCGACTGGATGAAGAACACGCGGTCCCCGGAATCCAGTCGCGCAAACCCCTCCCGCCCGAACGGGTGGGGCATCACGGACGTCCCCGCGACCAGAAACGCCCGCGAAGGAAAACGCAGCAGGTCCGCGCGCGGCGATCCGTCCGCGCCCAGGTGGCGTACGCGGTCCTGCCTCGCCTCGCCGCCGCCCTGCCCGAAGGCGAACATGGGCCTGAAGAGCGCCAGGTACGTGGAGCCGTCGTGCGTTCTGCGGAGATCGAACGGGGCCGCGCCGCCGAGCCGGGCCGCCAAGTTTACGGAGTAGGCGGCCTGATCGGACCCCGGGGCGAACACGGTGACCCGCCCCAGACTGGGGTCATAGGCCAGCAGGCTGTCTCCGGCGAGCAGCTGAACGCCGCGGATCGCCCGGAATTCTCCGGGACCGGCACCCCGCCGGCCAAAGGACCGGACCCACCGGCCGTCCGGCCCCAGAACCGTGATCTGCTGCCGGTAGGTGTCCGGCACGTAGATCATGCCGCGCGAGTCCACGTCCAGCGTCGTGATCGCGGTGAACGACGCATCCTCTCCGCTGGCACCAATTTCCCGCACGGACGACGCGTTACGAAGCCGGGTGGGCGTGTCGGGAAAAGAGTTCGTACCTGACTGCGTGCCTTCCACGGTTCCGCACGCGGCGGCCACGGCGGCAAGCAGAAGCCTTGAACAGCGCGCGAGCGTACGCATGGGCGGAGACGGCGAAGAAGATGGACGGAATCCGAAGGTAATGGCGCATGGGAGTCGGGGTCAATCGTACCACGCCTGATTTCGGGTTCCGCGACGGGCTGAGGCGCAGCGTCATCTGCGGGACGGACGGCGCTTGCCGGGTTGGACCGGACGCCGGGTGTATTGCGACGTTACAATCGATTGTTACGTGCGTACTTGTGTGCACCGTGCGCAACCCGCCAGCATGAAGGCTGAAGTCGGCCTTATTCCATCATGACGGCGGCACCGCGTTGACCAACGATCTCGAACTGATGCTGTGGGCACTCTCGCACGGCTGGAGGGTCGCCCTGTTTCGCGAGGACGAAGCCGGCGCCCTGTGGCGCTCTCCCACGGGACCGAGGTTCCTGGTGACGACCCCGGACCTCGCCTCCGACCTGCCCGCGCTCTCTCCCGAACTGCGCGGCATTCTCACCGCCGAGCGCATCCGCGCCGCCACGGCCGCCGGTTCCCCCGGCTGACGGTCCTGCCGCCCGCGGGGTACGGCGCGAACGTCCGCCGGGGCTTCCCGTGGGATCCGCCTGAACGCCCGATGTGATCCTCCCGAGGATGAGATTCTGGCGGCGGGGCGATGATCGCGCCGGCCTCGGGGAACAAGGAGAGACAGAGGCAGGCAATCCAGCGCCCGCGCCCCGGCACGTCCGGCGCGCGGGCGTCCGCTTGTGGCGGATGATGGAGCGGTGTGGCGCGGGGTGTTACGTTGGTGGCTGGATTGCAGTAGAGCGCGACGAGTTCCGCTGAGCCTGGCAGAAGCCGGAGTGCGGACGAGGTCTGTCACCCACGGATCATGAAGAAAACGGGACCCACCTACCCGGCGGCGCGCGCGGTCGCGCCGATCGTGGCGGAACAGCTGGCGGAACACTTGGCAACGGTGCGCCAGCGCGGATATGAGGAACTGGCCCCGCAGCCCGTCATCGTGCAGATCGAGGCGCTGATCGACGCGGCGTTCTGGGCCAGCTTGCGCAAGGAAGAGGGCCACGATCCCCGCATTTCCCTCGCCTTTCTCCCCCCGGACGGCACCGGGCACCCCATGGTGTTCGACAAGCCGCTGCCGCTTTCCCCCGAGCCGCTGGCGCGCCTGGCCCCGGCGGTGGAGCGCGCCGGCATTCACCTGGGCGTGTGGCCGGACGGTGGCAAGCTGCGCGTGTGGGGCACCACCCGCAGCGTTCCCAACCTCACCTTCGTGCTGGAGGTGGTGGAGCCCGGCGTGCTCGTCCTCAAGTACCGGCGCGGCGACGAGCTGGACAAGTTCGGCACCATCGCCGTGCTGCGCGGCGACCGCATCGAGGTGGTGGACGAGGGCGCCGTAAGCCTGCCCGACTGCCCGGCTCTGCTGTCCACCCTGCTCGGGTTCGGGGCGCAGCTGCCGGCCGCGGGGCCCACGGACGTGCTGATTCAGCTGGCCGTTTCCATGCGCACGCACGGCCGCGGCGGTTCGCTCCTCGTCGTTCCCGCGGCGGGAGATGGATGGCGGGATTCCGCGCTGCAGCCCATGCCGTACCGCGTGGCCCCATACGCCGACCTGTCGGAGCTGCTGCGCGCGGGCGACGAGGAGCGCGCCCGCAGCGCGTGGCGCGAGTCGCTGCGCCGTTCGGTTGCCGCCGTCGCCGGGCTGACGGCGGTGGACGGAGCCACGGTCATCAACGAGCGCCACGAGGTGCTGGCGTTCGGCGTAAAGCTGGTGCGCAAGCGGGGAAGCGAGCGGGTGGACCAGGTGGCCGTCACCGCCCCCGTCATGGGCAACGCGCCGGAAGTGGTGGATCCGTCGCGGCTGGGCGGCACGCGCCACCTGTCCGCCGCGCAGTTCATCCACGACCAGCGCGACGCCCTGGCGCTGGTGGCGTCGCAGGACGGGCGCTTCACCGTGTTCGCCTGGTCGCCGTGCGAGGGGATGGTGCACGCGCACCGCGTGGAAACCCTGTTGATGTAATGGCTTCGGCGCTCTCGGTTCTGGCCGGCCCCGACGCGCTGCGCATTCTGCGCGAGCGCGGGCTGCGGCCGGAGGACGTGGACGTGGTGCCCGGCGCGTCCGGCGGGCCCAAGTGGCTGGTGCTGGCGGGATTGGACCGCTTTCTGTTCGGCGAGTTCTTTCGCGTCCCGCGCCAACGTCCGCTGCACCTGATCGGCTCGTCGATCGGCAGCTGGCGGATGGCGTGCCTGGCGCAGCACGATCCGCTCGCCGCGCTGGCCCGCGGGCACGAGGCGTACATCGAGCAGCGGTACGAGGCCAGGCCCACGCCGCCGGAGGTGAGCGAGGTCAGTTCACGCGTCCTGAACGACCTGCTGGGCCCGGCGGGCGAGGACGAGATCCTGGCTCATCCGTGGGCGCGGCTGCACGTCATCACCTCGCAGACGCGGGGCGCGGCGGCCAGCGAGCGCGCGTGGGTGCAGAGCGCGGCGCTGGCGGCTGCCGCGGCGGGCAACCTGGTGTCGCGCAGGTCGCTCGCGCTGCACATGCGGCGCGTCATCTTCCACAGCGCGGGGGATACGAGTCCGTTCCGCGAACTGGCGGACTTTCCCACGCTGCACCTGCCGCTGTCCAGGAAGAACCTGCGGCCGGCGCTGCTGGCGTCCGCCTCCATCCCGCTCGTGCTGGCGGGGGTGCGCATTCCCGGCGCGCAGGGAATGCACCGCGACGGCGGGGTGATCGACTATCATCCGCACTTTTCGTTCGGGCCGGGCGAGGGGCTGGTGCTGTACCCGCACTTCTATCCGCACCTGGTGCCCGGATGGTTCGACAAGTCGCTGCCGTGGCGCCGCGCGCGGGGCATCAACTTTCGCCGCGCGGTCGTCCTGGCGCCGTCGCCGGCGTTCGTGGCCTCGCTTCCCGGCGGGCGCATTCCCGACCGCAACGACTTCTACCGCATGACGGACAGCGAGCGGATACAGGCGTGGCGCACGGTGCTACATCTGAGTGAACGGGTGGCGGATGAATTGCGCGAGCGGATGGCGGCGGGCACGCTGGCCGATGCCGCCGCGCCCATCTAGACCGCAGGAGGCCTGCGCGCCTCCCGAACCCGATCCGGAGATTTCTGATGTCCCGTCGTGTCATCCTCGCCCTGTGCGCCGCGCTTCTGTCCACCGCCGCCTGCGCCGGCAACGATCCGGAGGCGGGCAGCGAGCTTTCGGACGCGCGCGGCGTGGCGCTGGTGGTGCGCAACGAGAACTTCGCGGACGTCACCGTCTACGCCGTCCGTGACGGAACGCGCGCCCGCGTGGGCTGGGTGCCAGGGAACTCCACTGGCCGCTTCACCGTGTCCGGCGCGCTCATCCCCACGGGCGAGCTGAACCTGCTGGCCTTTCCGCTGGCCAGCACCGGTGCCGCCGCAAGCGGCCGCGTCCTGGTGCGCGAAGGACAGACGGTGCAGTTCACCATCTCGCCGCAGCTGGCCGGCAGCTACGCCACCGCGCAGTAGAGTTGGTGGATGAGAGGATGTGAGGGCTGGCGCCGAGCCTGAGTGAGCGAACGACTCCGCCGCAACGACAGCGGAACGTCCCCGAACAGATGCGGAACTTCATCTGCGTAGAAGCGGGAGATCGCGCCGCCGTCGGCCCACGCGCTGAGGTCTCCCTTTCTCCCGCGGAGCGGGGGAGAGGGCCGGGGAGAGGGGGCATCTCCGACGAGTGGCACCGTCCGAAGCATGAAGTCGTTGCCGTTCTCCCCTCTCCGTGCGCAGTTTGCACGGGGAGGGGCCGGGGAGGGGCCTCCCAGCCCGGCGACGAATAAAGCAATCCGGAGCCGAACCTGAGTCGGTGAACGCGCTCCCCTCGGCCGTGAACACGGCGGGTCTGCTGTGAATTTCTGACGATCACCGACTGCTGCCGGGGGCGTCCGGCGCGCGTGGCGGACGTTTTGCGCGGGAGAGGACGCCGGGCGGGCTCGCTGATCCGCCGCGTCCATCCGATCCACCCCCGGGGACCGCGCGCGTCCCCTTTCTCCGGCCCGTCGAGGCTCCCATGAACCGTCGTATCTTCGTCGTTCTCGTCGCGGTGCTGCTGGGCGGTGCGGGATGCGGGCACGCGGGCGAAGAGGGAGAGGAATCGCCCGCACCGCGGCGCACTCCCATCACCCTCGTGCTGGCCAACCAGAACTTCTCCGACATGACCATCTACTCGGTGGAGGTCGGACGCCGCTCGCGGGTGGGGATGGTGGGCGGAAACTCGAGCGTGACGCTGAACGTGAGCTCCGCGTTCTTTCCCGGCGGCCGGCTGAACCTGGTGGCGGTGCCCATCGGCGGCAGCGGGCGCGCCGGCACGGGTCCGCTGATGGTGAACGGGGGCGAAACGGTGTACTTCACCATCACGCCGCAGCTTTCCACCAGCTACGCATCCATCCAGTAGCCACGGTGGATGACGGACGCGGCGAGCCGGGCTCCTCGCCCGGCCCGCCGCGTTGTTGTATCCTTGTACCGCGTCCGCAGCCGCGCGCCCCGGATACCCTCCGGCGCCGCGCGGCCGGCGGCGCACTCACGAACCCGGTACTCGAGCACTGCTGCCTGCATATGCAACCCACCGAGCGCGACCAGGTGCTTCGCCGCGTGATGGCGGCCCTGTCGGCCATCCTTCATCCCACTTCCGGCGAAGACGTGGTTTCGTCGGGGCGCGTCCGCGAACTGGACGTGCTGGAAGACGGCACCGTCCGCTTCCGCTTCGCGCTTCAGGCGGACGACCCCGGCACGCTGGTGCGCCAGGCGCGCACCGCGGCTGAAAAGGTGGAGGGCGTTCAAAAGGTCAAGATCGACATCTCCCTTCCCGCCGCGGGCGCGCCGCAGAAGAAGGGGCCGCTGCGGGCCGGCAACGTTCCCGCGCCCACGCCCAACGCCAACCTGCTCCCCGGCGTATCGCGCATCATCGCCGTCAGTTCCGGCAAGGGCGGCGTGGGCAAGAGCACCGTCGCGGTGAACCTGGCCGCGTCGCTGGCGAAGGCGGGCCAGCGCGTGGGGCTGCTGGACGCCGACATCTACGGCCCCAACGTCCCCATCATGTTCGGCGAAACGCGCAAGCCGCGCGTGGTGGGCGACAAGGGCAGGGAAAAGATGGAGCCGCTGGACGCCCACGGCGTGCGGCTGATGAGCCTGGGCTTTCTGCTGGAAGACGAGCAGCCGGCCATCATGCGCGGGCCGATGATCGCCGGGATCCTGAAGCAGTTTCTGAGCGAAGTGGCGTGGGGCGAGCTGGACGTGCTGGTGGTGGACATGCCGCCGGGCACGGGCGACGCGCAGCTCTCCCTGGTGCAGACCATCCGCATCGACGGCGTGGTGATGGTGACCACGCCGCAGGACGTGTCCACGGGCGACGTGCTGCGCGGCATCAAGATGTTTGAGCGCACCAACACGCCGGTGCTGGGCGTGGTGGAGAACATGGCGGGCTTCATCTGCCCGTGCTGTGGCCAGCGCTACGAGATCTTCGGGCGCGCGGGCGGGCAGCGGCTGGCCAGCCAGACCGGCTTGGAGTTCCTGGGCGAGGTGCCGCTGGAGATGATCGTGCGCGAGGGCGGGGACGAGGGCATCCCCGTGGTGATCGGGCAGCCGGAGTCGCCGTCCGCGGTGGCGCTGCGCGAGATCGCCGAGCGCGTCTCCGCCCGCCTTTCGGCCATGGCGCCCGCCGCGGTCTGACGCCGATCGGTGGATGACGGAAAAAGGGACGGCTCCGCGCGGAGCCGTCCCTTTTTCCGTTCCCGCACCTTCCGCCACGCTCCCGGGCGGGAGCGGTGGGCGCGTCATCCTTTCCAGACGACCGGCAGCACTTCCTTTTCCGCCAGCAGCGCCACCATCCGTTCCAGCCAGCGCTGGTCCGTCTCGTCGAACGCCGCCGGGATGGTGCTGTCCACGTCCAGCACGGCGATCAGTTCGCCGGCCGCGTCCAGCACGGGAACCACGATCTCCGACGCGGAAAGCGAGTCGCAGGCGATGTGGCCCGGAAACGCGTGCACGTCGGGGACGAGTTGGGTGCGCCTCTGCGTGGCCGCGGCGCCGCACACGCCGCGCGCAAAGTCGATGGACAGGCACCCCATCGTCCCCTGATACGGTCCCACCAGCAGGCGCGCGGGGCCGACGCGGCGGTAGAAGCCGGTCCAGTAGTAGTACGGAAAGGCGTTGTGAAGCAGGCACGCCATGGTCGCCATGGCGGCCGTCAGGTCCGGCTCGCCTTCCAGCGCCGACTGCAGCTGCTCCATCAGCCCCGCGTAGCGCTCTTCTTTTTCCGCCGCGTCCAGCCGCAGCTCGCCCGTGCGGTCCGCCACCAGCGTGTATTCCGCCATGACTGCTCTCGATTCCGTGTGGATGACTGTCGTCCAACCCGTTGCGATTCATCCGCTTGCGTCTCCGGTGCTCAACTCGCGTCGAGCGCGGGGACGGGTGGATCCGCATCCAAGGTAACAGGGCGGGGAAGCCGTCGCGGTGGATGGACGGGCATCGGACGCGCGCGCGGGGCGGCGTGCCGTCCGTCATCCTCCGTGATGATCGTCATCGCCCATCATCATGCCGGATCACCGCTTTCCACGGGCGGATTGCACGCCGCGCGCGCTTGACCCACCCCGCGCGTTCGGGTAAAATGCCCGTCCTGTCCCGAAGCCCGTTGAAGACGCCGAGAAACGGAATGGCCGAGCCGCTGCCGCCGCAGTACAACCCGCACGAACACGAAGACGCCCTGTACCGCTGGTGGGAGGAACAGGGCTTCTTTCAGGCCGACGCGTCTTCGGGCCGCGACCCGTACGTCATCGTCATTCCGCCGCCCAACGTGACGGCCGTGCTGCACATGGGGCACGGGCTGAACAACACCATCCAGGACGTGCTGATCCGCTGGCGGCGCATGCAGGGCCGCGAGGCGCTCTGGGTTCCCGGCACCGACCACGCCGGCATCGCCACGCAGAACGTCGTGGAGCGGCTGATCGCCAAGGAAGGGCACACGCGCTACGACCTGGGCCGCGAAGCCTTCGTGGAGCGCGTCTGGGAGTTCGTGGGCGAAACCGGCGGCGTGATCCTGAACCAGCTGCGCGCCATCGGCGCGTCGGCGGACTGGTCGCGCACCCGCTTTACGCTGGACGAAAGCCTGTCCACGGCCGTCCGCGAAGTGTTCGTGAGCCTGCATGAAAAGGGGCTCATCTACCGCGGCTACCGCATCATCAACTGGTGCCCGCGCTGCCTGACCGCGCTCTCGGACGAGGAAGCCGAGCCGACGGAAACGCAGGGCAGGATGTGGCACCTGCGCTACCCCGTGGCAGACGGCGCCGGCATCCCCGGCCTTCCGCGCCTTCCCGACGGCCGCCCGTATCTGACCATCGCCACCACGCGTCCGGAAACGATGCTGGGCGACACCGGCGTCGCCGTCCATCCGGGGGACGAGCGATACGCCGCCCTCGTCGGCCGCGAGCTGGACCTGCCGCTCACCGGCCGCCGCATTCCGGTGGTCGCGGACGACTACGTCGATCCCGAGTTCGGCTCCGGCGCGGTGAAGCTGACTCCGGCGCACGATCCCAACGACTTCGACGTGGCGCAGCGCACGGGCGTGGCCACGCTGAACGTGATGACGCCCGAGGCGACCATCACCGACGACGCGCCCGAGCCGTTCCGCGGCATGGACCGCTTCGAGGCGCGCCGCGCGGTCGTCCAGGCGTTCGAGGAGCTGGGGCTGCTGGAAAAGGTGGAGGAGCACACCCACGCCGTGCCGCACTGCTACCGCTGCGACACCGTGGTGGAACCGCGGCTGAGCGAGCAGTGGTTCGTGCAGATGAAGCCGCTGGCCGAGCCGGCGCTGCAGGCGTGGCAGGACGGCCGCGTGCGCTTTCATCCCGAGCGCTTCGGCAAGACGTACGAGCGCTGGATGACCAACATCCGCGACTGGTGCATCAGCCGCCAGCTGTGGTGGGGCCACCGCATTCCCGTCTGGTACTGCCAGGCGGAAAGATGCGGCGAGACGATCGTCGCCCGGCAGGATCCGACGAGTTGTCCGAAGTGCGGCGGCGCGGCGCTGGAGCAGGACCCGGACGTACTGGACACCTGGTTCTCGTCCTGGCTGTGGCCCTTCAGCACCATGGGCTGGCCGGAAGAGACGGACGACCTGCGGAAGTTCTATCCCGGCGATTCGCTGGTGACCGCGCCGGAGATCCTGTTCTTCTGGGTGGCGCGGATGATCATGTCCGGCCTGGAGTTCCGCGGCGACGTGCCGTTCACCGACGTGTACTTCAACGGCACCGTGCGAGACCATCTCGGGCGGAAAATGTCCAAGTCGCTGGGCAACGGCATCGACCCGCTCGTCGTCAAGGAGCGCTTCGGCGCCGACGCGCTGCGCTACACCGTGGTCAGCGGCAGCGGCGCGGGGACGGACCAGATGCTCAACTACGAGAATCTGGAAGAAGCGTTCGGCCCGGGCCGCAACTTCGCCAACAAGCTGTGGAACGCCGGCCGCTTCGCCCTGATGACGCTGGGCGACGACGCGCGGATTTCGGTCGACGAGGTGACGGCGGACCTGGAGCCGATGGACCGCTGGATCCTGTCGCGGATGACGCGGGCGATCCGCGACGTGACGGACGCGCTGGAGAAGTTCCGCATTCAGGAAGCCGCCACGCGCGGGTACGAGTTCTTCTGGAGCGAACTGGCGGACTGGTACCTGGAACTGGTGAAGCCCCGCCTGCGCGGCGACATGGGCGATGCGTCCAAGCGCGCGGCCCAGGCCACGCTGGCGCAGGCGCTGGACGGCGCGCTCCGCATCCTGCACCCGGTCGTTCCGTTCATCACCGAAACGGTGTGGCAGAAGCTGCCCAAGCCGGCGGACGAGGCTCCGGCGCTGATCGTGGCGGCCTGGCCCGTCGCCCGCCCGGAGTGGGAAGACGACGCGGCGGAGCGGGCGATCGAGGAATTGCAGTCGGTGATCGGCGCCGTGCGCAACCTGCGTTCGGAGTACGGCATCGCTCCGGCCACCCGCGTTCCGCTGCGCGTTCCCGGCGTGTCCGACGAGGTGCGCGGAATCCTGGAAAGCAGCCGCCGCGCCCTGCGCGACCTGTGCCGGGTGGAAGAGATCGAGTTCGGCGGCGCGGAGGGCGAAGTGGGCGCCAGTGCCGTGCTGCGCTCGGGGACGGAGCTGTTCGTTCCCCTGGCCGGCGTCATTGACCTGGACCGCGAGCGCGCCCGCCTGCGCGAGGAGATCACGCGGATTGACGGACAGATGGCGGGAACGGAAAAGAAGCTGTCCAACGAGTCGTTCGTGGCGCGCGCCCCGGAAAACGTGGTGAACTACGAGCGCGAAAAGCTGGCCTCCTTCCGCGACCAGCGCGGGAAGCTGGCGGAAAAGCTGGCCGCGCTGGAAGGCGCCGCGTGACGCGACGGCGCGTGCGGCTGGCGGCGGCCGCCCTGGTGCTCGCCCTGCCGGCGTGCGCCACCATCCAGGCGCCCCCGGGCGGGCCGGAAGACAAGGCGCCGCCGCAGCTTCTGGCCACGCGCCCCGACACCTTCGCCATCCTCACCAGCTGGCGCGGGCCCGTCGTGTTCGCCTTTGACGAAACGCTGTCGGAGGCGGGGGTGGATACGTCGGTGTCGCTCAGCCCCGTGCGGGGCGGCGCGTCGGTGGACCAGAAGGGCGGGGAAATCCGCGTGCAGCCCCGGCGCGGATGGCTTCCCGGGCAGATCTACCAGGTAGAGATCGCGCCGGGGATCAGCGACCGCTTCAGCAATTCGCGCCGCGATCCCATCCGCCTGGTGTTCAGCACCGGGCCCGCGATCCCCGCCACGGCCGCCAGCGGCGTGGTGACGGAGCGGGTGACGGGCTCCGCCGCGCGCGTGCGCGTGGACGCCGTCCGCGTGACGGACTCGCTCACGTACACGACGCAGACGGACACGTCGGGCGCGTTCCGTTTCGCGCAGGTGCCGGAGGGCGAGTACCGCGTCACCGCGTACCGCGACGCCAACCGCAACAACCGCACGGACGTCTTCGAGGCGCGCGACACTACGCGCTTCACCCTGGTGGCCGGCTCCACGCCCACCGCGCGTCTGGCGATTCTGCTGCCGGACAGCACCGCGCCGCGCCCGGGCTCGGCCTCGTCCACCGCGGACGGGGCGGGGTGGATCGAGGTGCGCTTTGACGATTACCTGGATCCCGCGCAGACGGTGACGCCCGCGCAGATCACCCTCATCGGCCCGGACAGCCTTCCCGTGGCCGTGGCGGAGGCGCGGATCGGCCCCGCGCCCACGGCGGTGCGCGACAGCGCGGGCGCGGACAGCGCCGGCGGCCGCGCGCAGGCCGACACGGCGCGCCGCACGACGGCTCCGCGGCCGGGCGCCGGCGCGGGCCGCCCCGCGCGCGCCGACTCCGTCCGCGCGGACACCACGCCGGCCGCGCCGCTGCCTTCGCAGGTGCTGTCCATCCGCCCCGTGCAGCCGCTGCCCGCGAATACGCAGTTCCGGGTGCGCGTGACCGGGGTGCGCAACATCAACGGCCTGGTGGGCGGCGGCGACATTCCGCTGCGCACGCCGCGTCCCGCGCCCGCGCCGGCGGCCACCACGCCGCGGCCCGCCGCGCCGGCCGGGGATTCCGCCCGTGCGCCGGTCGTGGGCGAGCCGTCCGCGCCCCAACCGGCTGCACCCGTGCCGGCCGTTCCGGCGCCTGCTCCATCGACACCGCCGCGTCCGTCCTCCGGCGCGCCCGCCGTGGTGCCGCCGAGAACGCCGTCCGCTTCCCGATCATCCTCTTCAGGATTTTGACATCCATGTCTGAAAACGCGCCGCTCGCCGGCCTGCTCGCCGGAAAGAAGGGCCTCGTCCTTGGCGTCGCCAACCAGAACTCCATTGCGTGGGCCTGTGCGCAGGCGCTGCACGGCGCGGGGATGGAACTGGCGTTCACCTATCAGGGCGAGGTGATGCGCGACCGTGTGCTCAAGACGATCTCGTCGCTGGGCGACGTGCCGGTCTTTGACCTGGACGTGCGCAACGAGGACCAGATCGAGGCGCTTGTCGCGCAGTTGAGCGAGCGCTGGGGGCGGCTGGATTTTCTGCTGCACTCGCTGGCGTACGCGCCCAAGGCGGCGATGGCCAACTCGTTCCTGGAGACCACGCGCGAGGACTTTCTGGCCGCGCAGGAGATCAGCGCGTACTCGCTGGTGGGGGTGTCGCGCGCCTTTGCGCCCATGATGGTGGAGGGCGGCAGCATCGTGACCATGACGTACTACGGGTCGCAGAAGGCGGTGCCCGGGTACAACGTGATGGGCGTGGCCAAGGCGGCGCTGGAGGCTTCGGTGCGCTACCTGGCGGTGGACCTGGGGCAGCGCGGAATCCGCGTGAACGCGGTGTCGGCGGGGGCCATCAACACGCTGGCGGCGCGCGGCGTGGCGCACTTCCGCGACCTGATGAAGATCACCGCCGAGCGCTCGCCGCTGAAGCGCACGGTGGAGCCGTCGGAAGTCGGCAACACCGCGCTGTTTCTGGCCTCGGACCTGTCGACGGGGATTACTGGCGAGACGATGTACGTGGACGCGGGGTTCAACATCACGGCGGGGTGACGGCGGGGAAGTGCGTGAGTGCTGGGTGCGTGAGTGCGTGAGTGCGGGGGAAGGAGAGTGGAGCGAGCAGCGAAGGGTCTTGCCGGCCGCTGGCTGTGGCCCTCACCCCGCGTGCTGCGCACGACGACCCTCTCCCACGAACGGATGTGGGAGAGGGAGCACACCCCAGTTTGGAGCCGGGGTTGAACGGCGGTGCGCGCCTTGTCTCCGTTGAGCGAATAAATCCGCCGCTCCAACAGCGGGAACCCCGACTCGTGGCCGCTGTCGCGTCCACGGCCGGGGCTTCAACTACATGCACTGCGGCCACACCTCATACCACGCCTCCCCACCATGTCATCCTGAGGAGGCGCCGGCCGATCCGTCTGCCGGCGCCGAACCTTGGCGCCGCCGAAGGATCTACCCTCCGCCGAGCCAACTACGCGGCCCGCACCGATCCGGCCCACGCGGTGCAGTTGAAGCCCCGAACCGGACGCGCCAGCGGCCGGTGTCGGGGCTTGGCGCTTGTGGAGCGGCGGATGCATCCGCTCTCGCGACGGACGCACCATGGTTGGCGACGATCAGGATTGTTCTCCACGCGATTGTTTCGCTCTCGCGACGGACGCACCACGGTCGGCGACGATCACAATCGTTCTCCGCGCGATTCTTCGACCTCGCGACGGACGCACCACGGTCGGCGGCGATCACGATCGTTCCCCACGCGATTCTCTCGACGTCGAGAGGGACGCGCCAACGTCGGTGATGATCACGATCGTGCATCATGCGGTCCATCGACTGATCCTCTGTTCCAAAACCATCCGTTGACCCAAGTCGATGTGGGATTGTAGATTACACGCGCGGACACAGGACGGGGACGACTTCGTCTTTCTGATACTCAGGTGGGGACGGCCCCACACCAGGCTCGGAGAATGAGCTATGGCGTGGGGCATTTTGCTGCTCGCGGGCGTGCTGGAAGTAGGCTGGGCCATCGGCCTCAAGTACACCGAGGGATTCACCCGCCCCTGGCCCACGGCGGGAACGGCGGCCGCGCTCGTCGCCAGCATGGCGCTGCTGGGCGTGGCGCTGCGAACCCTGCCGCTGGGCACCGCGTACGCCGTGTGGACGGGGATCGGTACCGTCGGCACGGCCATCCTCGGCATCGTTCTTTTCGACGAACCTGCGAGCGCCCTCCGGCTCGTGTGCGTGGCGATGATCGTCTGCGGGATCGTCGGGCTGAAGCTCGCTTCGCCCGCGTAGGCGGCGCGTGACGGAAAAGGGAAAGCGCCGCTCCCCGAAGCCGGGGAGCGGCGCTTTCGTTCATCCACCAGAACGATCAGCGCTGGGCGAACGCTTCCAGTTCCGCCGGGCTCATGAAGCCGATGCGCTTGGGCCCGCGCGGGCTTTCGCGCTTCAACTGCTCGGCGATTTCCTCGTACTCCTTTTCCACCTCCGGCGTTACCGACGCGCGCGTCTCCTTGAGCGCCGCCTCAAAGAACCGCATCGGCACCTGCGCGATGTCCAGGTTCTCGCGCAGCGCCTGCAGGCCGGCGCGCCGCACCAGATCCTCCAGATCCGCGCCGGTGTAGCCGTGCGTCTGCGCCGCCATGACGTCCAGATCCACGTCGTCCGCCAGCGGCATGTCCTTGGTGTGAATCTCCAGGATCCGCAGCCGGCCCGAGCGCTCCGGAACCGGGATGTACACCATCTCGTCGAACCGCCCCGGCCGCGTCAGCGCGGGATCCAGCAGCATCGGGCGATTGGTGGCGCCAATGACGACGATGCCGTTCAGCTCCTCCAGCCCATCCATTTCCGCGAGGATCGTATTCACCACGCGCTCGGTGACGGCGGGCTCGCCCATCATTCCGCCGCCCCGCTGCGGTGCCAGCGAGTCGATCTCGTCGATGAAGATCACCGTTGGCGCCACCTGCCGCGCGCGCGCAAACAGCCGCGACACCTGCTGCTCGCTTTCGCCATACCACTTGCTGAGCAGGTCCGACGACTTGGCCGCGATGAAGTTGGCCTCCGACTCGCGCGCCACCGCCTTGGCGATCAGCGTCTTGCCCGTCCCCGGCGGGCCGTACAGAAGGAAGCCCTTCGCCGGGCGGATGCCCAGGCGGCGGAAGGCGTCCGGGTGCTTGAGCGGAAGCTCCACGCCTTCGCGAAGCAGCCGCTGCGCATCCTCCAGCCCGCCGATGTCGCTCCACCCCACGTCCGGCACCTGGATCATGATCTCGCGCACGGCGGACGGCTGCACGCGCTTCTGCGCGCTCAGAAAGTCCTGCCGGCAGACGATCAGCAGTTCCAGCACCTCGGGCGGAATCTCGTCGCGGTCCAGGTCGATGCTGGGCAGATGCCGCCGCAGCGTCTCGATCGCCGCCTCGCGCGCCAGCGCGGACAGGTCCGCGCCCACGAAGCCGTAGGTGACGCGCGCGATTTCATCCAGATCCACGTCGTCGTCCAGCGGCATGCCGCGCGTGTGGATGCCCAGAATCTCGCGCCGCCCCGTCGTGTCCGGCACGCCGATCACGATCTCGCGGTCGAATCGCCCCGGCCGCCGCAGCGCCTCGTCCAGCGCGTTGGGGCGATTGGTCGCGCCGATGACGACCACGTTCTGCCGCGGCTCCAGCCCGTCCATCAGCGTCAGCAACTGCGCGACGATGCGGCGCTCCACCTCGCCCGTCGCTTCCTCCCGCTTGGGTGCGATGCTGTCGATTTCGTCGATGAAGACGATGGACGGCGCCTGCTCCGCCGCCTGCTGGAATACGTCGCGCAGCCGCTGCTCGCTCTCGCCGTGAAAGCGGCCCATGATCTCGGGTCCGGCGATGTGAAAGAACTGCGCGTCCGCCTCGTTGGCCACCGCGCGCGCGATCAGCGTCTTGCCGGTGCCCGGAGGCCCGTGCAGCAGCACGCCCTTGGGCGGATCGATCCCCAGCCGCTGGAACAGCTCCGGGTGCTTGAGGGGGAGTTCGATCATCTCCCGCACCTGCTCCACCGTGTTGCCCTGGCCGCCGATGTCCTCATACGTGACGTCGGCGCTGCGGCGCTCGGTGGCTTCCTCGTACTCCGGAAGCAGCTCGATCTCCGTTTCCTGCACCACCTGCACGACGCCGCGCGGGTTGGTGTTCACCACGCGCAGCCGAACCTCCTGCAGTCCGAAAGTGGTCTGCTGCAGCAACGTGCGCAGGATGTCTTCGGGGAGCGGATTGGGATCAGTAGCCCGCGTCCCGCCGCGGCGGTAGACGGAGGTGCTGATCACGTCTCCCGTCACCACCGGGCGCTGAAAGAGGGTGCGGCGGAGCGCGTCGCCGGAGCCCATGAGCCGCATGTTGGGCTGCGCGGGGGCGATGGTGATCTTTCGCGCCGCCCGCATCTCCGCGCGGCGCAACTGCACGTGGTCGCCGATGCCGGCGTCGGCGTTGGCGCGCTGCAGGCCATCCAGGCGGATCAGGTCTGATTCTTCGTCTTCCGGATAGGGCGGAAGGGCGAGCGCGGCCGTCGTGCGCTTGCCCACGATCTCCACCACCTCGCCCTCGCTCAGGCCCAGGCGCTCGAAGGTCTGCCGCCCCAGCCGCGCGACGCCCTTGCCCACGTCGGGGCCCTTGGCCCCCGCGACCTGAACGCGGATGTCGCTCTTCTGCTTGTCCTGCTGCTCTTCCGGCTGATCCGGCATTCGTTCCGCTCCCTGGGCCTTGATGGGAATGCGCTCCCGCACCGCTCACCCGAACGGCTCCCGCAATCCACGGTCCCCCGTTCAAGCCTTGTTCCACCGACGCGGCAGCACCGGCGGGGTCACCGCGGGACAGCTCCGAGATGGCGGGTTCCGGGTGCCGCGCTTGCCGGTTCCATCCACGCGCGCCTACTGTGGAGCGGTCGGAGCCAGATCATCCCTGATGAGGAGCCTTATGCGCCGCGTAGTCGTTGCGGGTGTGCTGTTGCTGTCCGCCGGGTGTGGTGATTCGCCGCCGCGCCGCGACTCGGGTTCACCGGCGTCCCCCGCCGCTGAATCTCCGGCGGCCACGGCGGTTCCGGCTGCTGCGTCGGAGCCTGATCATCCGCCGGCCGCGAGTGCCGCAGTGCGGGAGCCGCTTGCCGCGGTGCCGGTCAAATTCGGCGGAGAGGAAGAGCTGGACGCGTGCGGCGGACAGTCCCAGGTCGTCGCGCGCAACGGAGCGAAGCATGCCATCGTCCGAAGCGGCCCCGGCCCGCAGTCTCCGGTCGTCGACACTCTCGCGCTCGGAACCCATGGTGGCCGAGTGCGACATGGTTGAGTCGGGCGGGGGATGGGCGGGCGTCGTCTACCCGTTCGATGGGGACGTGGATTGCGGGACGAGTTCTCCTATGGCGGAACGGCAAGCCTACCGGGGCCCGTGCAAATCTGGCTGGGTAGATGAGCCACTGGAACTCATGGCCGGTTGAGGGAGCGATTCTGCTGAACCCGATTGAGGATTCCGGATGAAGAGCGAACGTCAGAAGATGCTGCATGGCGAGCTGTACGATCCCATGGACGCCGAGCTGCTCGCGGGACGGGAGCGCGCGCGTGACCTGTGCCAGGATCTGAACGCCACGCGCGAAGGAGACGTCGACGAGCGCCGCCGCATTCTCAAGGAAATGTTTGGCGCGGGAGGAGATACGGTGTGGATGCAGCCCCCGTTCTACTGCGACTACGGGACGAACATCGAATTGGGCGAGCGGGTGTTCTTCAACTTCAACTGCGTCGTGCTGGATGTCTGTTCCGTGCGAATCGGCGACTTCACGCTCTTTGGCCCGGGCGTGCAGATCCTGACGCCCGTGCACCCGATGAATGCCGAACTGCGGCGGCGGGAAGAGTATGGAAAGCCGATCGAAATCGGCTCGGACGTGTGGGTGGGCGGCGGCGCGCTGATCCTGCCGGGCGTAAAGATCGGGTCGCGCTCGGTGATCGGCGCCGGCAGCGTGGTGACGCGCGACATTCCAGAGGGCGTGTTCGCCGCGGGCAACCCGTGCCGCGTCATCCGCGAAATCACCGAGTAGACGCGGCGGTCGGACAGGATGCAACGAGTCTGACCATAAGGATTTACGGAGCGTCGCCATCCGCTGGCGTGCCCCATGCGGGTGCGCCAGCGGAACCGCATCCGCGGGCGAGGCACAACTACGAAACGGGGATCAAATGCGGGTGATGGGAATCGCGGGGAGCCTGCGAGAGGGTTCGCTCAACCGCGCGCTGCTGGCCGCGGCGGTGGAGCTTGCGCCGGGGGGAATGACGATCGTGCCGTACGAGGGCCTGGCGGACATTCCGATGTACAACGGCGACATCGATACGGATGAACTGCGTCCGGCCTCCGTGGTCGATCTCAAGCGCCGGATCGCGGAAGCGGATGCGCTGCTCATCCTCTCGCCGGAATACAATTACAGCATCCCGGGCGTGCTCAAGAACGCCATCGACTGGGCTTCGCGGCCGGGCTACAAGTCGGTTCTGGGCGGAAAGCCCGCGGCGATCGGCGGGGCGTCCGGCGGCGGCATCGGTACGGCTCGGATGCAGGTGCACCTGCGCGAGGTGCTGTACGCCACGCTCGTCCGCGTGATGCCGCACCCGGGCCTGCTCGTCGGTGTCGCGCAGACCAAGTTCGCCGACGGCAAGCTGACGGACGAGTCCACGCGCCAGTTCCTCACCACCTTTTTGGCCGACTTTCAGAAGTACGCCGCCGGGCAGCAGGGCTGATGCATCGGGGATGATGAAGAACGGACACCCGGGCTGGCCCGCCGGGTGTCCGTTGCTCGTCATCGAAGGAGCTCGCTGTGGGTTGATCCGCCTGAGTCGGGAAGTGCGAACCGAACGCTGTAGATGACCGCGAGGATCTGATCGAAGTCGCGCCTGTCGCGGGCATAGAACGAGAGTGACAAACCCCAGTTGCCGACCTCACGCTTCTCGACGGACAGCCATCCCGCGGCAACCACGTACGCCGGCAGGCACAGCATCACCAGCGGCCACACGCGGCTGCGGTCGATCATCCCGAGATGCAGGGGTGGAGAGCCGGTTGAAAAACGATCCGGTTGGGGTGAGCTGCCAATCATTCAGAACGATGTGCGGATGCCGACGCGTAGACCGACAAAGGAAGAGATCGCCGCCGCGGAGAACACGCTGGTGCCGGACATCATCGCGCCGGGGCTGAAGGTGCTGTTCTGCGGCATCAACCCGGGGCTGTACACGGCGGCGGTGGGGCACCACTTCGCGCGGCCGGGCAACCGCTTCTGGAAGGCGCTGCACGAAGGCGGCTTCACGTCGCGCATCCTGGACCCGTCGGAGGAAGACGAGCTTCTGCGCGCCGGGTGCGGCATCACCAACATCGTGGACCGCGCGAGCACGGCGGCCGCGGAGCTCGCCCCCGCCGAACTCGCGGCTGGCGGGCGCGCGCTGGACGAAAAGGTGAGGCGGTACGCTCCGCGGTACCTGGCCGTGCTGGGCCTGGGCGCGTACCGCACCGCGTTCGCGCGACCCAAGGCGCCGCTCGGTCGGCAGGAGGAGACTGTCGGCGGCCGCCCGGTGTGGGTGCTGCCCAACCCGTCCGGCCTGAACGCCAGCTACCGCCCCGCCGACTTCGCCCGCCTCTTTCGCCAACTCCACGATGCGGCCGAAGCGGAGTTCTGAGTTGGCCGGCGGCCGTAGCGGGCGGACGGGTCTGCGCACCGTCCACTCCGTTGCGTCCACACGGGATACTGGACATCCGTCCGCCACCATTCTGCACGCGTGTGGCGGGATTTATTCGTCTTTACGGACGGACTGGACGTAATTAGATTCGTCGTGCACGATCACTCCAACGGGGAGGGTACGATGTACGATGAATCCAGTTTTCCGCTACGCCGCGGATCTACACGCAGCTTCACGCTTGAGGAAGCAATCCACGCGTGGAACGTGGTTCTCGGTGACCGCCGACTTCCGCCGCTGATTGACGGCTATGAGGACCACGAACTGATGCCGAGCCCGCAAGGAGGCTGGATGCTCCGTGATCCGGTGCGGTGGGCCGAACATCTGGCCGCCTGTGGAGAGCGCCCGGTACCCGCAACGCGATCCACACCCCGTCGCAAGTACGCCCGTATCCGCAGGATCGGAGCGCGATGATGGAGGTGCCGCTGTACGATCGGAGTGTGTTCATCAATTGCCCGTTCGACCTGATGTACTGGCCTATTCTGGAGGCCATCACCTTTTCGGTGGCCTACTGCGGGTTTGTCCCGCGCTGCTCGCTCGAGACAGACGACGGCAGCCAGGTGCGGATCCAGAAGATCAACAGCCTGATCAGGAGTTGCCGGCTCGCGATCCACGACATCTCCCGCACGGAGAGCGATGGCGCTCCCCCGCTGCCGCGGTTCAACATGCCGCTGGAGCTTGGCATCTTCATGGGCGCCAAGGAGTTCGGCAACCGGGAGCAGAAGCGGAAAGCGGCTGTGATCCTGGACGCGGAGCGCTATCGCTATCAGCGCTTCGTCTCGGATATCGCGGGGCAGGACATCCGAGCGCATGCGGGAGGAGTATTCGAAGCGATCGCCCACGTCCGCAACTTTCTCTTTGCGTATTCGCATGCGCCGCAGTTCCTTCCCGGACCGGATCGGATCGCGGAACGATACCGGGATTTCCGGGAGGAGCTTCCGCACATGTGCGAGGTTCTGCACACAAATCCGGCCAGGCTGACATTTCCGGAGTTTACGCACCTTGTCCGCGGCTACATCGAGCGGGAGGCCCAAGCGGCGCACATTGGTGATCGAGCCGCATGAGGGTTCGACGACGGCTCCGGGTTTGTGACACAGACGTTTCGGGCGGCGAGTTGACAGGGTGCGCGGGATGGCGATAACTTCCGCCATGGAACCACGAAACACCGTGCAAGCACCTGAGATGCCCGTCGTCCTCCTCCCTCGCGGAGAGCAGGATTGGCGGGTTTCGCGCATTCTGGAGGCCTGATGAACGGATCGGACGCGCTCACCTCCCGCTTTGCGGGCGAGGGGCTGACCTTTGACGACGTGCTGCTGGTGCCGCGCCGCTCCTCCGTGCTGCCCGCGCAGACGGACGTGCGCACCCGCCTTACCTCGCGCATCGACCTCGCGATCCCCTTCATGGCGGCCGCGATGGACACGGTGACCGAAAGCCGCATGGCCATCACCATGGCCCGCGAAGGCGGCATCGGCATCATCCACAAGAACATGAGCATCGACCGGCAGGCCGAAGAGGTGGACCGGGTGAAGCGGTCGGAAAGCGGGATGATTCAGAACCCCGTCACCATCCGCCCCGACCAGCTGCTGACGGACCTGCTGGCGCTGATGAACCGCTTCAGCGTGAGCGGCATTCCGGTGGTGGAGGACGACGGCCGGCTGGTGGGCATCATCACCAACCGCGACCTGCAGTTCGAGACGGACCGCAGCCGCCCCGTGCACGAGGTGATGCGGCGCGAGGGGCTGGTGACGGCGCCCGTCGGAACGTCGCTGGAGGAAGCGGTGCAGATCCTTCACCGCCACCGCATCGAGAAGCTGCCGGTCGTCGACGGAGACGGGCGGCTGCAGGGGCTCATCACCGTCAAGGACATCCGCAAGCGCGCGCAGTTCCCCAACGCGTGCAAGGACGAGCGCGGCCGGCTGCGCGTGGGCGCGGCCATCGGCGCGTCGATGAACGACCTGGACCGTGCCCGCGCGCTGGTGCAGGCCGGCGTGGACGTGCTGGTGGTGGATACGGCGCACGGGCACAGCGTGGGCGTGCTGGACGCTGTGGCCCGCATCCGCGACGCCTTTCCCGACGCGCAGATCATCGGCGGGAACGTGGCGACGCGTGACGGGGCCGCGGCGCTGGTGGAGCGCGGCGTGGACGCGGTGAAGGTGGGCGTCGGGCCCGGCAGCATCTGCACGACGCGCGTGGTGGCCGGCGTGGGCGTGCCGCAGTTGACGGCGGTGATGGACGCGGTGGAGGGCGCGGCGGGACGCGCGCCGGTGATCGCGGACGGCGGCATCAAGTACTCCGGCGACGTGGTCAAGGCGCTGGCGGCCGGCGCGCACGCGGTGATGATGGGGAGCATGCTGGCGGGGACGGAGGAAAGCCCCGGCGAGTCGTTCCTGCTCGAGGGGCGGCGCTTCAAGATCGTCCGCGGGATGGGATCGCTGGGCGCCATGAGCGAGGGTTCGGCGGACCGGTACTTCCAGGACTCGTCGGCGGACGCGCGCAAGTTCGTGCCCGAAGGCATTGAGGGACGCGTGCCGTACAAGGGTCCCGCGGCGGATACCATCTACCAGCTGGTGGGCGGGCTGCGCAGCGGCATGGGCTATCTGGGCTGCCCGGACATCGAGACGCTGCGCTCCGAGCCGCGCTTCATGCGCATCACAGGCGCGGGGCTGCGCGAGAGCCATCCGCATGACGTGACGATTACGCGCGAGGCGCCGAACTACCATTCGTAGGGGAAGTGCGTGAGTGCGGGGTGCGTTAGTGCGTGAGTGCGAAAAAGAAAGTGCTCAGTGCTCAGTACCCGGTGCTCGGGGCGGACTCCACGGCGGCCCCCACCCGGGCCGGCATTACCGGCCCACCCTCCCCCAAAACGGACTGGGGGAGGGTTGGGGCGGGCGGACGTACGGTGCATGGGGCGGAGATCGGCGCCACGCATGGTGTCTGAGCGAATGAATCCGCCGCTCCAGAAGCAGGAAGCCCCGACACGCGGCCGCTGACGCGTCCGCGTTCGGGGCTTCAACTGCCTGCGAGAGCGGGACGAAGCCGCGGTCACGGTCCGCGCAGGCGGAGCTTCGCGCCGTTGTTGCCGCCGTTAAGCCGCCCCGGACCGACCGCTGGCTGACACTTGGCACTTGGCACTGAGCACGGCTTTTTCGCACTTCCGCACTCACGCACACAGCACTCACGCACTCGTCCCTGTATCCCCCGAGGGTCTGCCTCTTGCCAACCCGGCCGCGATCACGTCACTTCCACCACGGACGGAGCGAGCGGAAATGGACAATCGAGGCGCGGCCGCACTCAAGGTGATCCTCATCATCGCCGCGGTGCTGGTCACCATCGTATTCGCCTTCTTCGGACAGCTCTACTTCGCGGGATTCGTAGGTCTGGTCGCCATCGCCATGCTGGTGATCACGCTCTTTTCCCGCGCCAAGACTCCCACGGACTGACGCAGAACCGGCACCATGCCCCGAATTCAACTGCAGCACCTGGCCCACGCCCGCTCCGGCGACAAGGGCGACACCGCCAACGTCGGCGTCATCGCCCTGCGCCCGGAGTTCTATCCCGTGCTCGTGGAACAGCTTACCACCGAGCGGGTGAAGGCCCACTTCCAGGGAATGGTGCATGGCGGCGTGGAACGCTTTGAGCTGCCCAACCTGGAAGCGCTCAACTTCCTGCTGCACAACGCGCTGGGCGGCGGCGGAACCGTCTCCCTCAAGACGGACGCGCAGGGAAAGGTGTACTCCACCGCCATTCTGCGGATGGAAGTGGACGTCTCCGACGAGGTGGCGCGCCTGGCGCAGCCCGCCGCGTGAGCGAGACGGCGTCGACGGTTCTCGTCCACACGGCGGACGGGGTCTGCCGCATCACGCTGAACCGGCCGGACAAGCGCAACGCGCTCAACGCCGAGCTGATCGCCGATCTCAAGGCCGCCCTCCGCGCCGCGGACGCGGACCCGGAGGTGCGCGTGGTGAGCCTCGAAGGCGCGGGAACGGATTTCTGCTCCGGTGCGGACCTGTCCGCGCTGCGCCGCATCGCCGGGGCGTCGGTGATGGAGAACGTGGAGGATGTGGAAGAGCTTGCCGAGCTCTTTCTCCTTCCGCGGCGCATGCGCACGCCGGTGGTCGCCTGCGTTCGCGGGCGCGCGCTGGCCGGCGGATGCGGACTGGCGACGGCGTGCGACCTGGTCGTGGCGGCGGAGCCGGCGCAGTTCGGCTATCCGGAGGTGCGCATCGGCTTCGTCCCCGCGATGGTGATGGCCATCCTGCGGCGCAACGTGTCGGAAAAGCGCGCGTTCGAGCTGATCGTCCGCGGCCAGCCGATCGGCGCGGGGGAGGCCGAGCGGATCGGGCTGATCAACCATGTGTGGCCGGAAGCGGACTTTGACGCGGAGCGGGACGCGCTGCTCAAGGACCTGGCCGGCCGCAGCGCATCCGCCGTGCAGCTTTCCAAGCGGCTGCTCTACCACAGCGACGGGATGGGCTTCGAGGCCGCCCTTCGCGCCGGGGTGGACGTGAACGTGGTCGCGCGGATGACGGACGACATGAAGGCCGGGGTCGCGCGGTTCCTGGAGCGCGGCTGATGGACCGGTCGCGGCGCACGGAGCCGGACCCGTTTCTGGAGTGGAAGGTGGGCCTGTTCTTCGTGGGCGCCATTCTGCTGCTGATCGGGATGGTCACCGAGCGCGAACCGCTGGCGCTGGGGGCCGCGATCGTCCTGGGGATCGCCGCGGCGATCGGCCTGGCGGACCGCGTCCGCCGCCGCCGCGCGGAGGAGCAGGCGTGGGAACCGGACGAGGGCGAGGACACGCCCGAGTAGCGGATGGGGATGACGGAACGGGGCCGGCGCGGAATGCGCCGGCCCCGTTCTGCGTTCATCCCCCAGGCGGGGCAGGGGACCGCCGCGGGCCGGACGAGGCAGAATCGCCACCCTCCGCCCCACGCTCCCCGGTCCGCCGCTGCACACCCGCGCGATCGGCGGATCGGGATACCCGAGCAAGGTGCGATCGAGAACGATGTACGAGCGGCCCTGGTGCAGAAGCCGCTCGCCGGGCCGCGGTTCCCGCGCCCGCGAGGCCGCCCGCTGCAGCAGCACCGCCACGAGCGCGGCGATCAGCAGCAGCTTGAGGACGATGAACACGCCCGCGCGCAGCCACTTTCGCCACGCGGTCCACCGCCCCGTGCGGGGCGGATCGTCCCGCGCGCTGGATCCCTCATCCGCCGTCCGCTCTCCGTCCGATGGCGATGCGGACGGCGCCTCGGATTCGCCCCGGTCGGGGACGGCCGGCGGCGCGGCTCGGACGTCCTCCGTCCGGCTGATCTCCGCTTCGGGCGCGGGCATCGATCCCGTATCCGCCACCGGTGGTGCTGCGTGGGCGCTGGCCAGCGGCGAAACCGCCTCCGGCTTCGGCTCCGCCGGGGCGGAATCGGCAGCCGCCTCCGCCACGACTGCCGCATTCGGGGCGACGTTGATCGACACGGACACGGGCATGGCCGGCGGCTGCGCAGGGGGGACGGGAAGGGGAGCGGTTCCGCCGCCCGGCTCCAGCGCGCGCAGGTGCGCGGCGAGCGCGCGCGTGTCGGGATCCGGCTGTCCGCCGAACTCCGCCTCGAGCCACGCCTCCAGCTGCTGGTAATGCCGCAGTCCGCGGTTTCTTTCTCCGCCCGCGGCCAGGGCGCGCAGAATGCGCCGGTGCCCGCGCTCCCACACGGGGTCGATGGCGACGGCGCGCTCGCCCAGCCGCAACGCGCGCTCCCACTCGCCGGCGGCCTCGGCCTGTGCGCCCGCCCGCTCCAGCACGCGGAGCGCGGCGTTGCGCAGGTCCGCCCGGCGGCGGTCCGCCCACTCGTTGAAGTCCTCCGCGCCCACGCCGGGATCGAAGCCCTCCAGAAAGTGCGCGGTGTACGCCACCGCCGGTTCTGCGTCGTCCGAGTTGGCGGCCGCGGCGGCGAGCAGCGCGTGTGCGTCGCACGGCAGGCCGCCGGCCCACCGCACGTTCTCGCGGTCCATCGACAGCACCCCCGGCGACAGCACGCGCCCCAGCCGCCCGAGTGCCTGGGTAAGCGAATGCCGCGCCCGCTCCTCCCGGTTTTCGCCCCACAGCAGGGCCGCCAGGCGGGTGCGCGCGTGGGTCGCCACCCCTTCCACACTCAGAAAGACCAGCAGCGCCATGTCCTTGCGGCGGAGCCCCGTGACGATGATGCCGCCCGCGCCGTACAGCACGGGATGTCCGAAAGTATGGAGAAACACCTGCATCATTGGATGGGGGATCCTGATCACGGATACGCAAATAATCCCATTATGTACTACCCGGCGCAATGCTAAATCCGTCCATGTCCGTTCTTTGTAAGCTTTGTTCCCGCTGATGTATACGGGATTTACACTCCGTTGGCGCCGTGTGCTGAAGCCGTGCGGGTGTCGTGCGGCTCCGTGCGGCGCGCGTGCGTCAGGAATGCCGAAATAGAGCGGGAACTGTGCGGATGGCTGTGCATCGTGGGGATCGTCAGCCGCCCCGGTTCCGGGGGCGGCGGCGCGCACCCCATCAGGAGCAGTATCATCATGATCCGCAGAACCTCCCTCGCCGCCCTCCTCGTGCTGTTCGCCGCCGGCGCGTGCAGCCAGGCTCCCACCGACACCGGCGTGCGCGCCGACGCCCCCGTGGCGCGCGACAGCGTGGTCGTCGACAACCCGCCTCCCGCTGACACCACCAGGGACACCGGCGGCGGCACCCTCGGCTCCGGCACCTGAGCCACACCGGACCAACAGGGGAGGGGCGGCGCCGCGGCGCCGTCTCTCCCGTTCACCCGGCTGCCCTTGGCAGAGGTGGATGGCGCCAGTCGCCATCCACCACCTACGTGCTGATACAGTCGGCCTGCGGGTTGGCTTTTCACAGCGGTACGTGCCCTCGTGCACGCGCGCGAGCCATGATGCGCATTGTCGTGGTTCGATCAGCGGGAAACGGTCACGGGCCGGTTCCGGAAACGAAGAAGAGGGGACGGCCCGCGCGGGCCGCCCCCTCTCGTTTCATCCCCCCGCGCCGCCGGTCAGCGGTCGGCTTCGCCTGCGGCCTGGCGCTCGGGCGGGTGCAGCGGGTGGGCGCCCTCCGCGTGCAGGGGGAGCGGCGCCACGCCCGGCGCGTCGCCCAGCAGCGCCAGGCTGAACACCTGGTCCATGCGCTCCACGGAAAAGAACTGCATCCGCTCGCGTACATCCGCCGGCACCTCGCGCACGTCGCGCTGGTTGCCGGTGGGGAGGATGATGTTGGTGATCCCCGCGCGGTACGCGGCCAGCACCTTTTCCTTGACGCCGCCGATCTCCAGGATCTTGCCCCGCAGCGTCACCTCTCCCGTCAGCGCCAGGTCGTGCCGCACGGGGCGGTCGGACAGGGAGGAGGCGATGGCCAGCGTGACCGCGGCGCCGGCGCTGGGGCCGTCCTTGGGGGTGGCGCCCACGGGAAAGTGCACGTGGATGTCATACTCCCCGAACGTTTCGCGCGGAATGCCCAGCTCCTCCGCGCGGCTGCGCACGTAGCTGTACGCCGCGTTCACCGATTCGCGCATCACGTCGCCCAGCAGGCCGGTAATCACCAGCCTCCCGCTTCCCGGCATCTTGAGCGCTTCGATGAACATCAGCTCGCCGCCGGACGCCGTCCACGCCAGCCCGGTGACCACGCCCACCTCCGGCTTGCTTTCCGCCATCGTGGCGGCCCAGCGCGGATAGCCCAGCACCTCCTCGATCATCTCGCGCGTGATCGCCCATTCCGTCGCGCGCCCCTCCGCCTTCTGCCGCGCGATGAAGCGCATCACCGCCGCCAGCGACCGCCGCAGGTTGCCCACGCCGGCGTCGCGCGCGTAGCCGCGGGTCAGAAAGAGCAGCGTCTCGTCCGAAATCGTCACCTCTTCCAGCGACAGCCCGTGGTCCTTGAGGATGCGGGGAAACAGCCAGTCGCGGCCGATGACGATCTTTTCCTCCGGCGTGTAGCCGGCGATGCGGATTTCGATGAACAGGTCGCGCAGGTCCCGCGGAATGCGGTAGAAGTCGCCCGCGGAACCGATAAAGAACACCTCCGACAGGTCGAACGGCACGTCCAGGTAGCGGTCCGTGAACTCTTCGCGGTTCTCGGGATCCAGCGCTTCTTCCAGCGCTTCCACCGGATCGCCCTCCACGTTGCCCAGCCCCGCCTCGTCCAGTTCCTCGAGGAGGAAGACGGGATTCTTGACGCCGCAGTCGGCGATGGCCTGCATCAGCTTGCCCATCTGCGCCCCGGCGCGCGTGCGCCGCGTGCCGAACAGCTGCCCCTCGCCGCGCCCGCCCAGCTCCAGGCGGATCAGCGGCCGTCCCAGCCCTCGGGCGATGGCGGTCGCCAGGGTACGCTTGCCGACACCGGGCGGGCCCACGATGCAGGGCACGGGTCCGCGCAGGTCGCCCCGCAGCTCCGCGACGGCAAGCACCTCCAGCAGCCGCTGCTTGCTTTCATCCATCCCCAGGTGCTCTTCGTGGAACGCCGTTTCCACCGCGGCCAGCTGGATCTTTCCATCTCCCGCGCGCTTGTTCCAGGGGATGGAGATCAGCGCCTCCAGGTAGGTGCGCAGCTCCGAAGCCTCCTGCACGCTGGTGCTGGAGCTGCGCAGGCGCTCTGCCTCGCGCCGCGCGACGGCGGCCACGCGGGCGGGAAGGCGCGCCATCTCCAGCTTGCGCAGCATTTCGTCCGCCTCGCGCTCCAGCGGGTCCACCTCGCCCAGCTCCGCCTGCAGCGCGGTGATCCGCCGGCGCAGCTCCGCCGTTTTTGCCGGGGCCGAGCGCGGCGCCTCCGCTCCGGCGGCGGCGGGCTCGGCCGGCTGCACGGCGGCCTCCACCTCGCGCGCCCTCTCCCACGCGGACTCCAGCGCCGCCTGCACCAGCGCCAGCCGCGCTGCCACGTTCAGCTCGCCCAGCACCGCGTCGCGGTCCGGCAGCTTGAGGTTGCACAGCGTGGCGGCGAGGTCGGCGAAACGGCCGGGATCACTCAGGTTCATCCGCAGAATGCGCGGAACCTCGTCCGGAATGCGGTCCACGTACGAGGCCAAGCCAGTAACGGCCGTGAGGATGCGCTCCACCACGGGCTCGGCCTGCTCCGGCTCCAGCGCCACCTCTTCCACGGGGCGGGCGCGGGCCGTGTAGTAGCCGTCCTCGAAGCGCACGTCCTCCAGGTGAATGCGGCGGAGGCCGGCCAGCGTGGTCTGAATGGTCCCGCCGGGAAGGTTCAGCCGTTCCAGCACGCGAACGGCGGTGGCCACCTTTTCCAGCGTGCGCGGTGGAATGTCCTGCGATTCGTCCAGGGTGGATACGATGGCGACGATCAGTTCGCGCCCGGGATGGGCGTTCAGCGCCTCCACGTTGGGCGCGTAGCCGATCTGCAGCGCGGTGGCGCCCGATGGAAAGACGACGGTGCTGCGGATGGGGAGCACGGGAATGCGCTCGCCCAGCTTCTGCGACGGTGTCCTGGCATCCGATGAAAGCATCTAACTTGCTGTCTGCTCAGGGTTTGCGTGCGGCCGGACCCGAAGGCGGGCGTCAAGCTGGTGCAAGAAGCGGGCAATGCGCCGCGAGTTGGTGCCCAGGTCCGCGCGGCCCACCCGCGACGCGCTGGCCACGTCCACGCAGGTGGCGGCGTCCTCGTCCAGCCAGATGCGGACCCATACGTCGTCGGTGAACTTCCACATCCGCGTGTGCGCTTCGGCGAAAATCTCCCCCGCGCGGGGGTCCTGGTCGGTGATTGTCCACCCCAGCGCCTCGGCCGTCTGCAGCGCGGCCTGGTACACGCGCGCGAACGGAACGGCGTACACGGGCCCGCGCAGACGCGGGTTGTCGTGCTCGGGGTGCGTGGCGGCGCGGTTCTGCGACAGCGCGGTCCAGACGCTCATGCGTTCCCGGGTGCGTGGCTCAGGCGGATAAGGTGCGTACACGGAATGTAGCTGTCCGGACCGGGAGGGCGCGAGCACGGTCCGGGCCGTGGCCTCCGATCACGCCAGCGCGGAGAACACCCACGGCAGGAACGCGGGGGACGCGGAGGGGGCGGGGGGACGCGGCAACGGCAACGGCCCTCACGCGGAGGTCGCGGGGGGCGCGGAGGTCGCGGGGAACAGAGACAAGCTCCGCGCGTCGCACTCCCGCACTCCCGCACTCCCGCACTCCCGCACTTTCGTACTTTCGTACTTTCTTCCGCACTTCCGTACTTCCGTACCGGCACAAGCACCGGGTACATTCCGCGCCGAGTGGACAGCGCGCGCGGTATGGATCGTGCCCACTCGCGCCGTGTTGATGCCGTACCTGAACAGCCTCTTCTGATCGTCCAGTTTCCAAGAGCCGGAGGAATTCCGCGTGAAAGTCGTGATGCCGGTGGCGGGCAAGGGCACCCGCCTGCGCCCCCATACCCATCTGGTCCCCAAGCCCCTGCTCAAGGTGGGCGACAAGCCGGTGCTCAGCTACATCCTCGACGACCTGCGCGAGCTGGGCGTGAACGAGGCCGTACTGATCACGGGCCACCTCAAGGAGCGTGTGCAGGAGTTCATGGAAGCCGAGTATCCGGACTTCCAGGCCGTGTACACCGAGCAGAAGGAACAGCGCGGCACCGCGGACGCCATCGCCCTCGCCGAGCCGTACGTGCGCGAGGACATGCTCATCATCTTTGTCGACACGCTGTTCGACGCGGACCTCACCGTGGTCAAGCGGCTGCCGGACGACGTCGCCGGGGTGATCTGGGCCAAGGAAGTGGAGGACTACCAGCGCTTCGGCGTGATCGTGACGGACGAAGACGGCTTCATGAAGAAGATCATCGAGAAGCCGAGCACGCCCGTCAGCAAGCTGGCCAACATCGGGCTGTACTACATCAAGGACTGGAAGCTCCTGTTCGAGGGGATCCGCCACGTGATGAACTCCCCCACCGACGCCTCGGGCGAGTACTACCTGACGGACGCGTTCCAGTACATGGTGGACCACGGCGGCAAGCTCAAGGTGGAGCCGGTGCACGGCTGGTACGATGCCGGCAAGCCGGAGACGCTGCTGGAGACGAACGCGCACGTGCTGTCCACCACGCGCGGCCGCCGCCCGGAAGCGGACACGGACGGCGTGACGATCCACGAGCCCGTGCACATCGCGGACGGCGTGACGCTGGAGGCGAGCGAGATCGGGCCCAACGTCACCCTTTCGGCCGGAGCCACCGTGCGCGGCAGCACCCTGCGCGACAGCATCATCGGCGAGGACGCGGTGATCACCGACTGCCAGCTGCACGATTCGCTGATCGGGCGCGACGCCAAGGTCACCGGCGTGCGCGGGCAGGTGGACCTGGGATCCAACTCCGTCGTGTCGATGGGTGCGTAGGTTCTGGGGATGGATGGAAAACGGAGCGGGGGCCGGCAGCGATGCCGGCCCCCGCTTTTCGTTCGCCCGCCGGCGGGGGCCCTCACCCCGCGTGCTGCGCACGACGACCCTCTCCCACGAACAGATGTGGGAGAGGGAGCACACCCCAGAAACCCAACGTCGTTGAAGCCCCGATCATGGACGCGACAGCGGCCATGAGTCGGGGCTTACCGCTGTTTGAGCGGCGGATTCATTCGCTCAACAGACTCCGCTCACGCGACGAACTCCCGCTACCCGCGCCGAGCCATCCGCCGCGCCCCAACCCTCCCCCAGTCTGTTTTGGGGGAGGGTGGGCCGGTGGTGCCGGCCCGGGTGGGGGCCGCCCTGAAGTCCGCCCGCCGCGCCCGGGACCGTCCTCCCGATGCCGTCGTCGCTCGCTCCGCCCTACACGCCCGCCGCGGCGAGCACCACCAGCAGCCCGCGCTCCACGCCCAGCGCGCCGCCCTCGTTGCTGTACCACTCGTCCAGCGTGTGAATGCCGCCGGAATCACCGCCCACTCCCATGGCGATCGACGGAATCCCCAGCGCCATCGGCACGTTGGCGTCGGTGGACGATCCCACCAGTTCCGCCGTGGCGCCGAGCGATGCCGTGACCGCGGCGGCCGCGCGCACCAGCGGATCGCGCCCCGACGTCTCGCCCGACGGCCGGTCGCCGATCACCTGGACGCGGAGCCGCAGCGGGCCCGTCCCGGCGCGCCGCGCGCCGTTCTCCTCGTGGACGGCGCGGGCCAGGATGTCGCGCACGCCCTGCTCCATGTGCTGCAGCCCGGCGGATTCCTCGCTGCGCATGTCGATCTCCATCCACGCCGATTCCGGAATGGAGTTCACGCTGCTGCCGCCCGCCATGCGCGCCACCGTCAGCGCGGACCGCGCGGGGTTCGGCAGGGCGAGCGTGCGGATTTCCGCCGCCGCCGCGCCCACCGCCACGATGGGGTTGGCCGCGCCCCGGTCGCTCCACGAGTGGCCGCCGGGCCCGTCCACCTCCACCCGCAGCCGCCGCGACCCGATGGCGCGATGCACGATGCGCCGCATTCCTGATCCGTCCAGCGCGATGAACGCCGCCGCGTCGCGCAGCCCGCCGTCCTTGCGGAACAGGTGCTTCACCCCGCGCAGGTCGCCGATCCCCTCCTCGCCCACCGTCGCCGCGAACAGCACCGGCCGGCGGGCCCGCACCGGCTCGGCCGCCAGCACCCGCGCGATGGCCAGCATTCCCGCCAGGCCGCGGCTGTTGTCGGTGATTCCCGGGGCGTGCACCCGCGGCCCCGCCCGCCGCGGCTCCACGTCCGTCCCCGCGGGAAAGACGGTGTCCAGATGCGCGGCCACCACCACCGGCGGCCCGGACGCGCCGGGCGGAGACCACGTGCCCAGCACGTTGCCTTCCTCGTCCACGCGCACGTTCGCCAGCCCCATCACGCGAAAGCGCTCCGCCACCGACGCGCCGCGCTCCGCCTCGCCGAACGGCGGGGCGGGAATGGCCACCAGTTCCAGCTGCTCGCGAAAGGTGTCCGCGTCCCGCATGTGGATCGCCGTGCGCACGGCGCGAAGTTCGGGAAGAATGCTGGTGTCGCGCAGGGGAACCGTCCGGGTCGGGTTGCGTTGGCGAGCGCGGATTCTGACGTGCGCGGGGCGTGGTGTCAAACGGAAGGGAAGGGAATAGGGAATGGGGAATAGGGAATAGGTGGATCGGTGGATCGGTGGATCGGCGGATCGGCGGATTGGTGGATTGGTGGATCGGCGGATCGGCGGATCGGCGGATCGGCGGATCGGCGGATCGGCGGATCGGTGGATCGGTGGATCGGTGGATCGGTGGATCGGTGGATCGGCGGATCGGCGGATAGACGGGCGGACGGGCGGACGGGCGGACGGGGCTTGAGGAGGGATCCGGGGTGCGCGCCGGCAGCGGAGGCGGCGACCAACCCTCCCCCAGTCTTTTTTGGGGGAGGGTGGGCCGGTGGTGCCGGCCCGGGTGGGGGCCGCCCGCGAACTTCGCCTCTCACCCCTATTCCCTATTCCCTATTCCCTCGCCCCTATTCCCTATTCCCTATCACTACTGTCCGGTTAGAAGTCGAAGAGCTGCAACTGGTTAGCGGAGCGATCTTCTACGGGCGTGCCTCCGGCGAGCGAAAGAGCAGGCAGGATCTCGGTTTTCTCGAGTAGCGTAACGCTCAGGATCTGTAGCAAAGTGTAGAGATCCCGGTCGATCCCGAGCCGTTTGCGCACGATGGCGACCAGCACGTAGACGCTGATGGCGATCCAGATCTGTGTCTTGACCGCGTTCTCGGACGTCCCGTAGAACGCCTTGATCCGCAGATGCTGCTTGATCCACTTGAAGAAGAGTTCGACCTTCCAGCGGCTGCGGTACAGGTCGCCCACCGTGCCCGCGGGCAGGTCGAAGTGGTTGGTCAGCAGCGTGATCCGCTTCTTTGTCTCCGGGTCCTGCACCCGGATCCGGCGTATCGGCTCCGGATAGAGGGTGGAGGTCTTCGGCCCTTGGAGCGTGATCGTCTGATCGCAGATCAGGCCTGTCGAACGGTCCACCGGGCGGTAGTAGCGGCGGCGGAAGTCGAGTCCCTTCTTGCCCCGGATGACAAAGAATGCCTTGGCTGTGTGCAGCCGGTACAGACGGCGGAAGTCGGTGTATCCGCGGTCCATCACGTAGATGGAGGCGGGTTCCGGGATGAGCTCATCCAGGATGCTGAGCTCGTTGACCTTGCCTGCGGTGATCCGGATGAAGGTCGGGATGCTGCCCTGCAGATCCAGCAGGGTGTGCAGCTTGATCGCCCCCTTTCTCCGGCGGAAGTGCGCCCACGGGAAGAGTGCCAGGCAGAGATCGATCGTGGTCGCGTCGAGCGCGTAGACCGTCTGGTCCAGATCGAGCCCCAGCCCTTCGCCCGTGTAGAGCTGGCGGGCTTCATGGATCAGCACCTGGGCGAAGTCGGCGTAGATCCGCAGTCCCGCGTTTCGTTCGCGTCGGCCAACGTGGCCCGGGCAACCGCCCGGCAGCGGAAGCCGAGATGGTACAGCCGCTCCGGGATGGCGCCCAGACAGGCTTCGATGTCGCGCAGGCTCTCGCGGTAGGTGAGCTGCGCGAAGACCATCGCCAGGAACTGGTCCCAGCAGGCGAAGGTGCGGACCCGGTAGTCGCCGCGGTACCGCTTCACAAGGCGCCGGAAGGTGTGGCGCGGCAGATGATCGAGCAGCTGCGAAAAGATCGTCCGTCCCTCGTACATGGGCGTATCCTGGCTGGAGGTGAGCCAGGCTCGCACGTCGGAGGGCCGCGTTCAAGTCGATGACAGCCGCGGATCGCGGCAACGTGTTGTCACATCGTTAACTACAGCATCATCTACTTTCGTCAGCCGGACAGTAGTGATTCCCTATTCCCTATTCCCTATTCCCTCGCCCCTCCCCGTTTCGCTCCGCACCCCGCTGAATTAGGTTCAGTCGGCTTCCGACCAACCGCCGCCGGGGCTCCCCGCCCGGCGCGCGCATCCATCACCTTCCGCCGCTTCCGCGAGGTCCGCCCATGCAGGAGACCGAGCTGATCTACGACTGGAACACCCTCGACGGCTCCTTCGACTACAGCACCCGCCGCGGCGTGCAGCTGAACGACGAGACGCTGCGCGACGGGCTTCAGTCACCTTCCGTTACGGATCCCGCCATCGGCGACAAGATCCGGCTCCTCCACCTGATGGCGGACCTGGGCATCGCCGCCGCTGACATCGGCCTGCCCGGCGCCGGCCCCCGCGCCGTGCGCGACGTGGAGGCGCTGGCGCGCGAGATCGTCGAGTCCAAGCTCGCCATCGAGCCCAACTGCGCCGCGCGCACAGTGCGCGCCGACGTGCAGCCCATCATCGACGTTTCGCAGCGGGTGGGCATCGCCATCGAAGCGGCGACGTTCATCGGCTCGTCGCCCATCCGGCAGTACGCGGAAGACTGGACGCTGGACCGTATGCTTCGCGCCACCGAAGACTCGGTCACCTTCGCGGTTCAGAACAACCTTCCCGTCATGTACGTGACGGAAGACACCACGCGCGCCAACCCCGAAGTCGTCAAGGCGCTGTACACCACGGCCATCAACTGCGGCGCGCGGCGCATCTGCGTCTGCGACACCGTGGGCCACGCCACGCCGCACGGGGTCCGGCAGCTGATCCGCTTCGTCAAGCGCGAAATCGTGGATCCCAGCGGCGAGGACGTAAAGATCGACTGGCACGGGCACCGCGACCGCGGGCTGGCCGTGCCCAACTGCCTGGCCGCCATCGAAGAAGGCGCGCACCGCATCCACGGCACCGCGCTGGGCATCGGCGAGCGCTGCGGCAACGCCGAGATGGACCTGCTCCTGGTCAACCTGAAGCTGCTGGGGCTGCACGACTGGGATCTTTCCCGCCTCAACGAGTACGTGGAACTGGCGTCCGAGGCGTGCCGGGTGGACCTGGCGTACAACTGGCCAGTGTTCGGCCCCGACGCCTTCCGCACGGGGACGGGCGTGCACGCCGCGGCCATCATCAAGGCCGAGGCCAAGGGCGACGCGTGGCTGGCGGACCGCATCTACTCCGGCGTGCCGGCGGGGTGGTTCGGGCTCAGCCAGGTGATCGAGATTTCGCCGATGAGCGGCATCAGCAACGTGCGCCACTGGCTGGCCTCGCACGGCTACGGGGCGGACGAGGGGCTGTGCAGCCACGTGTTCGAGGCCGCCAAGACCGGCGACCACACCTTCTCCAACGATGAGGTGCACGCCCTCTGCCGCCAGTACCGGCCGGCCGGCGCGCCCGTCGCCGGAGCCGTCTGATGAGCGAGGCCGAAGGCGTGGACGTGTACTGGCTCCCTCACTGCTCCACCTGCCAGAAGGCGGTGGAGCACCTGCGGGGCAAGGGGGTCACCATCCGCTCGCTGCGCGACCTCAAGGCGCAGCCGCTGGAGCACGCCGAGGTGGAGGACCTGGCGCGCAAGGTGGGCGGCGCCGAGACGCTGTTCAGCAAGCGGGCGATGAAGTATCGCAAGATGGGGCTGCACGAACAGACGCTGTCGGAAGAGGATCTGCTGCGGCTGATGACGGAGGAGTACACCTTCATCACGCGCCCCGTCGTGGTCCATGGGGACAAGGCGACAGCGGGGTTCAGCGCCAAGCGCCTGGACGCGCTGGTGGAGGGATAGCTTCACCACCCACAACCCGCCACCCGGTGGGCGGAGGAGGGACGGCTGGCCAGCTCGATCCGCGGCTGCGGAATGGCGGCGTGATGGCCCGAACGTGACAGCGCCCGCGGCCCTCGCGATTCATCCGCCAGCTGCTCGCTCCGCAAAAGCCCGGCACCGCGCCTGCTCCCTGCCTGGCGCGAGGTGAGAAAGCGCCCAGTTCCGAGTGCAGGTCGAGTTCCACTCGCCTGCATGACGTTAGCCCTCCGATGGATGTCCATCGGAGGGCTAACGTCATTTCCCGATCGGTCGAATCCCGACGATCAACTCCGGGATGACCCATGTTTCGCCTGTGCTTCTCCCATGCCGGGCTACGGCCATGGAGCGCAAGCCTCACAATAAGACACAAAACGCTTGACAGGTCCACCTGCCGACAATCACTATAACAGCAGTTCCGTGGAGTCGTTTCTTCCCGGCACAGCACAAGCGCTCGTGTAGGAACAATCCACGAACGCATCAACCCAGGGTTCGCGGAGGTTCCGGCTTTCGCAGCGGCACGAGCGGGACGCCTTCCTCCAGCGACTCCACAAGCAGAGATCCGCCGAGCAAAAAATCTGATTGGCTGTGCCGTATCCGACCCTGCCACGGAGGCCGCGTGTCACAACTCGAATTGATTTCACCAGAAGAAGAAGCGCACTTTCGCAGCGAGGGCTACCTGCTCCTGCGCTCCGTCCTCTCGACGGACGAAATTTCTGCACTTCTGGCTGAGGTAGACCGCCTGTGCGCCCAGGCAGACCAGACCGGGGCGGTGGTTCGGGAGGCATACTACCACCAGAATTCATACAAGCTCGGAAACGCTCTGCGGCTGTCGCCCGCGTTCGATTTCCTGATCGATCACCCGAAGTACTTCGGCAAGCTGGTCTCGCTCATGGGGCCGTACATCCAGCTGATGGGTTCCGAGATCTTCGTGCGGGGCGCAGCGGGCGAGGCCATCACCGGGTTCCATACCGACATGGGTCCGGGGCTGCAGAAGGTCAGGGTGACGGAAGACAGTGCATTCCTCGAGATCAAGGCCCAGCTGTTCCTGACCGACCTTTCCACGCCGGATGCGGGCAACTTCGTACTGATCCCCACCTCGCACCGCTGGCCGGTCACCGACTCGGACCCGCTGTGCCACATCCACGAGATGAACCGGCAGATCGGCCCCGACGGCGAGCTCCCTCCCGGGACACTGCAGGTGCTTGTGAACCCGGGGGACGTTCTTCTCTTCCCCTACTCCCTGTGGCATGCCGTGGGGCCCAACAAGGTGGGGCGCACGCGGTACAGCATTGCGCTGCGGTACGGACAGACGGCGCTGCGGCCCGTGGAAAGGCTTGATGCCGTGCTGGCAGACCGCACGCGCGAGCTTACCCCCCGCCAACGGCGCGTGCTGGGCGACTTCGGCACCAAAAGCCCCAGCCCGCAGCGCGCGCCGGAGCAGGCCGAGCTCATCTACGGCCACAGCCTCGCCGAAGCGGGGGTTTAATGTTCACAGAGGCCCATGACGCCCTCACGTCTGGCGGGTTGACCCACCGGGTGGTCCTCCTGGCGGAGATCGGGCTCGCCCATTTTCACCCCACCCCCGAGTGCCCGCGTTACCTCACGGCCCTGCGAAACGCGACGGCGGAGGAGCTTGCTCCGTTCAGCACGGACGTGTACGCGGATGCCTACCGGGTGGCGCTGGAAAACAGGCCCTGGACCGCACGATCGCTGATGCTGAACGCGCAGCGGGAGGGAGAGGACGCGCGGCGGCTCTGGTCGATGGCGGTGCGCGCCGGGGACAGCGCGGAACGCGAGCTTCTGAAGCGGCACGCCGTCGACCAGTCCGACCACGCGCGCGCGTTTCTGACGATCCTGGACCTGGCCTTTCCGGGAGTGGTTCCGGCTGCTTTCCGGGAGCAACTCGCCTCGCTCTCCCCCGGGTACGGCCTGGACCAGGAACCGGCCGCCCCCGACGATGCGCCGGACCAGAAAGCACCCACGCTGGACGACTTCATCCACATCAACCTTGCGCAGTTGCGCAACGCGAGCCTGCAGATCCTGCTGCGCCCCTCCCTCACTTCACACTGCCCCCCGGAGAACGTGCCCGGGGCGACCGAGGTGATGGACTCGATCCTCGCGGACGAACTCACCCACGTCGCCCGCACCGCGGTGGTCATCGAGCGCCAGTCGCGCGAGGAAGCGCTGCACGAGTTCGCCCAGCGCTTCCAGGGCTGCCTTCGTGGCTTCATCGACCTGACCAGCGAGGAGCCGATCGACCGTGGGTACCACCTGCGGTTTGGCAACTACCCGTAGCGGCCTGGCCGGCCGCGGCACGTGCACGGCGCGTCGAGGTGCCAGATCCAGGCTTTCCCAAGCCGCACGCGCCGCCCTCTTTCCCCATCGCGGGTACCGTGGCGAGCCCAGCCTCCATTGAGAACACCGGAACCTCCCCACGGACCGAGATCGCCGTTGTCGGCGTGGGCGCCGTGGGCGGGTGTATCGCGGCCCACCTGAGCGCCGCGGGGAAAGCGGTGCTGCTGTGTGTGCGCCATTCGATCGACGCGCTGGTGGTGGACACCCCTTCGGGCGTGCTGCGGGAGAATCCTCCCTCGGCCACGGATCCGCGCGAGGTGCAGCCGATGCCCTGGGTGCTGCTGGCCACCAAGGCACACCAGACCCCGGACGCCGCCGCCTGGCTGCGCGCTCTGGCCGGCGGGGAGAGCACCATCGCGGTGCTGCAGAACGGGGTGGAGCACGAGGCGCGCGTGGCGCCATACGCCGGCCGTGCGGTGGTGCTCCCCGTCGTGGTGGAGTGTCCATCCACACGCACGGCGCCCGGACGGGTCACGCAGAACGGTCCGGCGCGGCTGAAGGTTCCCGCGGGCGAACGGGGCGAAGCGTTCGCCCGGCTCTTCGCCGGGAGCGATGTCGAAGTCGAGGTGGTGGAGCGTTTTGAGGACGCACGCTGGCGGAAGCTGTGCCAGAACGTGGCAGGCGGTGCGGTATCGGCCCTCACCGGCCGCACCCTGGGCGTAACCAGGGAACCCGGGGTGGCCTGGCTCGCCAGAGAGTTGGTGCTGGAGTGCGTACGGGTGGCGAGGGCGGAGGGCGTTCCCCTGGACGACGGGATCGCGGACGAGATTGTCACCTCGCTGCAGGAAGGCGACCCTGGGGCGGGAACGTCCATGCTCTCCGACCGCCTGGCGGGGGCGTCGCTCGAAGTCGATGCACGCAACGGAGCCGTTGTACGGCTTGGAATGCGCCACGACATTCCAACCCCGCTCAATCGCGCGGTAACCGCCGTCCTCCTGGCCGTGAACGGCGACCGCTGAGGGGGAGACATTCCGCCCGCGAATCGTCGTTCCGCCGCGGCGGGAACCGCCGCGCGGAGGCTCATCGCCCCGCATTGCGAACTTCGCCTCCCACCTTGCGCATTCTGACATTTATTGGCACGTTCTGAATGCAGCCCGGCTGCGCAGCCCGCCCGGCTGGCTCGTACCCCGTACCGCTGGCGGAACGGTCGCGCTGCCCGGATCGACCCCTTCGCCTTTCACCTTGCCAGTGCATGCGACCGGTGTTCAACGCTGACCTGACGTTCGCCGGGCTGACGCTGGGCCTTTCTGCGACCGAAGACGTTCTGGGCGCCATCCGCTCCGAGGTGGAGCCGTTTTTCCGGGTCGGCCCTAACCAGGCGCCTTCGCGGGTGAACCTCTGGCTGGGGAGCGAAGGAAGCGCCGCGCTGGCGGCCCGCTGCGAGGGCCCCGGCGAGCCGCTGGCGGTCGACACCAGCCTTTACGCGCACCTGGCTTCGACGGGCACCCGCTGGGGCTCGCCGGGCGCAGACCGGTGGGTGGTGCGTGTGGACGCCACGAACACGTACGCGGCGTTTGACCGGCCCGCCGCGCGCATCGATCTGGTGCAGCCCGACCCGGAATTGCTGGTGCGGGACGGGGTGCGCCTGATCAAGGGGCTGCTGACCCCGGGGCTGGAAGCGGAAGGGGCCATCCAGGTGCATGCCAGCGGCGTCACCACTCCGGAGGGAGGCGTGCTGCTGCTCGGCGAGATGTGGCACGGCAAGACCACGCTGCTCCTGGACCTGCTCAGCGAGTTTGACACGCGCCAGCTCAGCTGCGACACCGTCGTCCTGCGGGTAGAAGAGGACGGCTGCGTGTCGGCGCACGGCTGGCCGTCCCCGTTCAGCGTCTCGCACGGCACCCTGGCGGACCACCCCCGGCTGCACTTTGCGATTCCCCCCGAGCGGAGGCGGCTGCCGTACGACACTCTCTGGCGCGAGGGGCGCAAGTCGGTGCTGCGCTCCAGCGATGTGGTGGCCCGCCTCGGCACCACGCTGGAGCCCAGCGCCACGCGCCTGGCGGCGTGCGTCATCGCCCGCTTTGCCCCGGGGGAGGAAACGCGGCTGCGCCGCGTTCAGAGCGTGGACGAACTGGTGGGGTTTCTTCCCCGGGTGTACCTGGGCAGCCGTGATCCAATCTACCACAACTGGCACGGCTACTTCACATGCGACGATGACGCCATCGACCGGAACATGGAGCGCGTAGGTGCCGCGCTGTTCGGGCAGACCCCCGTGTATGAACTGGTGTGGGCTCCCAGCGCGGTGAGCCTGCTCAAGCGTGTTCCCGAGCTGGAGCGGGCACACCGGACGCTGGGCCCCCTGCTGCACGCGCGCCCGCCGGAGGAGGCGCCGGCCGGGGAGAGGAACGTCCGGTGAGGGAGCACGTCCGGCTGACCTACGGCCCGCACGCCATCGAGCTGGAGTTCGCGGGGCCCGCCGCGGAGGTGGCCGAGTTCCTTGAGGCGTACCTCACCCCCTTCTTCGGGGTGGAGCCCGCCGGTGGATTGCCGGTTGCCGCCCGCGTGCGGGTGGAGGTCGGCCCTTGCCCGTCCGACGCGCCGGGGTTTGCCGCCGCCCCGGTGTTTCCCGTGGACCGCAGCAAGGGGTTTCTGCGCTGCGACGGTGCTACAGTGGAGCGGGACGGCATCCGCTGGGTGGAGATCCGTCCCCATGGGGCCACGGTGCGTATCGACCGGAGTGCCCGGGAGGTGCGGGTGTGGAGCCCCACGGCGGAGCGGGCCCGGGTTCCCGCCCTGCGCGTCGTGGAGGACGTGGTGCTGAACGAAGTGCAGCGCCGGGGAGGGGTGGTGGTGCACGCCAGTGCCGTGGTGGCCAACGGCGTTGCGGTGCTGGCCGTGGGAAACAAGGGGGCCGGCAAGACGTCGCTGCTTTGTGAGGCGCTGCACGGGTTCAGCGTGGCCAAGCTGGCCAACGACAACGTTTGCCTGATGCCCGGTCCTGACGGGAAAGTGGTGGCGCGGGGGTGGCCGGCGTTCTTCAAGGTGAGCGCTGCGACGGCGGCCTCGTTCCCCGAACTGGCTGGCGACTTTCCCGTGGGCGAGCGCGCCACGTTGTGGGACGATGACGCGCTCTGGCAGGTCTATGAGAAGGTGGCGCTGTACCCGGGCCAGGGTGCGCAGCGGTTTGGTGCCCCGCTGGCTGCCGAAGCGGAACTCGCCGCCCTCGTCTTCACCCGCTTCCGCGCCGATGCGCCGCCCGGGCTGCGCCGTGAAGAAGCCGAGGACCTGCCGCGGCGCTTACGCCCTTTCCTGCAAGGGATCGGCAATCCCAACCACGCGGAGTGGCTGGGGCTCAACCCGGTTGACCCGGCGGAGGTGGACGCCTCGCTGGAGGCGCTGCTGGGGGTGTCTGCGCCGCCTGTGGCTGTATACGAATTGTCGTGGGCTCCCTCTCTGGAGGCGCTGCTGGGGCGCGTTCCCGAGTTGCGCCCCCTGAAGAAGACGTTGCGGGCGTGCGCCGTCGGGGTGGCCCCCCCGGACGGCTGGCCCCCGCTTCCCGCGGCCGCCCCATGAGTTTCCCGGGCTCGCACGAGCGCAAGGAGCGCACGCCGTGCGCGGGAGGGAGAATGGCCCGCCGCTCCTTACGGAACGCCCGATCGTGCCCTCGCGCCCGCGCGAGTCGCACGCCCCTTCCGCCCGGTCCCCGCGAACGACCATGCTAGCGATCGGCACGACTACGGCGGCGGAGCGGCAAGCCCGGTTCAGGGCGCTGCTCGCGTCTTCCGAGCCCGAGTATCTGATGGAGGCGCACAACGCGCTGGCCGGCCGCATCGTGGAGGAAACCGGCTTCCCCGCGATCTGGGCCTCGGGGTTCGGGATCGCCTCGTCGCTGGGGCTGCGCGACAGCAACGAGGCCTCGTGGACGCAGGTGCTGGACATCGTCGAGTTCATCACCGACGCGACGTCCATTCCGGTGCTCTTCGACGGTGACACGGGGTTCGGCAACTTCAACAACTTCCGCCGCCTGGTACGCAAGCTCGGCCAGCGTCAGGTCGCGGCGGTCAGCGTGGAAGACAAGCTCTTTCCCAAGACCAACTCCTTCGTCGGCGAGTGCCAGCCGCTGGCCGACGTGGCGGAGTTCTGTGGAAAGCTCCGCGCCGGAAAGGACGCCCAGTCCTCGGACGGGTTCTGCATCGTGGCCCGTACGGAAGCGCTGATCTCCGGCCGTGGAATGAACGAGGCGCTGGACCGCGCGGCCGCGTACCATGAGGCCGGCGCCGATGCCGTGTTCGTCCACTCCAAAGCCACCACCGCGCACGAAGTGCTGGAGTTCGCCGCGCGGTGGGACCGCCGGGCCCCCCTGGTGGTGGCGCCCACGACCTATCACGGAACCACGTGCGCACAGTTCCGCGAGGCGGGGATTTCCATGGTGATCTGCGCCAATCACAACCTTCGCGCCTCCGTGCGCGCTATGCAGGACGTAAGCGCGCGCATCTTCCGCGAGCGCGGGGTGGCCGGCGCCGAACCCGACATTGCCAGCATGCGCGACATCTTTCGCCTGGTGAACCAGGACGAGCTCACGCATGCCGAGGCCGAGTACCTGCTCCCCGTGCTCGCGCCGGAGCCTCCGCTCGCGCCGGCTCCCGCCGCCGCGGCCCCCCGCCCGGTGCCCGAGCTTTCCCGGGAGGGCGCCACCCCGCGCGCCGGCGTGGCGGCGCGGTGAGCACGCTGCTGATGACGCCGGGCCCCACCAATGTCTCGCCCGAGGTCCGCGAGGCGCTGCTCACCGGCGACCTGTACCACCGGGACAGCGAGGTCACCGCGCTGCTGGAGCGGTTCGGCGACCGGCTGACGGGACTGCTGAACGGCGCGGGCACGCACCAGTGCGTGTCCTTCGTCGCGTCGGGCACGGGAGCCAACGAGGCCGTGATCAGCGCCATCCATGGCAAGGTGCTGGTGATCGACAACGGGCGGTACTCCGCGCGCATGGCCGAGGTGGTGGCCCACTACGGCATCCCCCTCACCCGGCTCAGCCTTCCCCCGCTGGAGCCTGTGGACCTGGACCGGGTGGAGGCGGCGCTGCGCGGCGATCGCGCCGTCACCCACGTGCTGATGGTGCATCACGAAACCGCCACGGGCGTCGTGCTGCCCCTGCACGAGATCGGCGCGCTGGCGGCGCGGTACGGAGCGCGGCTGGTGGTCGACGGGATCAGCAGCATCGGCGCCTGCGCGTTCGACCTGGCCGCCGACCACGTGGCGTTCGCGTCCCTGACCCCCAACAAGTGCCTGGAAAGCTACCCGGGTGTGTCGTTCGTGCTGGCCCGCACCTCGGAGTTGCAGGCGCTGCGGGGCCGGTCGCGCAGCTTCTACTTCGACCTGCACGAGCAGTGGGCGTCGCTTCGGCGCGGTTCCACCCCGTACACCACCGCCGTCCAGCTCCTGTTTGCCGCCGACTGCGCCCTGGCGCGGTGGGTCCGGGAAGGATACGAGGCGCGCCGCGCCCGCTACGCCGCCCTGAGCGCGAGGCTGCGCGCCGGGATGGAGGAACTGGAATTCGTTGCCGTGCCCATCTCCGACGAGATCCGCTCCAGCATCGTGAGCGTGTACCACCTGCCCGCGGACGTGAGCTACAACCGGCTGCACGACGGGCTCCTGACACGGGGCATCCGCATCTACACCGATCCCGCGACGGTGGCCGAGGGACGGCTGATCCTGGCGGCACTGGGAAGCATCGGCCCGGGGGATGTGGACCGGTTCCTGGGTGGCGTGCGCGAGGTGCTGGCGGAGGCACGCCATGGATGACGCAACGGGCGGCGCCGGCACGTGGGCCGTGATCCTGGCCGCGGGGCTGGGGAGCCGCCTGGGCGCGGAGGGGCGCGGTGTTCCCAAGTGCCTGACCCCGGTGGCCGGGACGCCGATCCTGCTGCGGGCCCTGGCCGCGCTGGAACGGGAGGGCGCCGGAGAAGTGGTGATCGTGGTGGGGTGCATGGCGGGTGTCGTCCGCGCCGCCGTGGGCCCGCGCTTCGGCACGCTGCCCGTGCGGTACGTGGAGAACGCGCGCTTCGCCGACACCGGAACCAGCGAGTCGCTGCGCCTGGGGCTGCAGGGGGTGGACCCGGGCGCGGCCGTGGTGGTGCTGGAGGGAGACGTGGTGTTCGAGGATGCCGTCCTGCACCGCCTGCTGGCGGCCCCGCACCCCAATGCCACCGTCGTGGAGCCGTGGGAGCCGCGGCTCACCGGCACCTTCGTGGACGTGGACGCGCAGGGGATGGTACGCGACTGGGTGCACGAGCGCGACCGCCCGGCGGGAACGCCCCTGCAGGGCAAGTTCAAGACGGTGAACCTCACACGTTTCGGGGTGGCCGACGCCCGCGCGGCTCTGGCCTCCGCACTTCAGCGCGCGGCGGACCAGGACGGGGGGCACACCCCGCTGGAGTCGGTCATGCGCCGGCTGGTACGCGACGAGGGGGTGGAGATCTCCGCCGTGCCCACCGGCGGCCTGCGCTGGTTCGAGGTGGACACGCCCGACGACCTGGCGGTGGCGGAGGCGATCTTCTCGCCGGACGCGGCGTAGCGGCGCCGTGTGCGGCATCGTGGGGGCGGTGCGGCTGCACCCCGGCGCGGTCCTCGATCGCGGGGCGGTGGAAGCGGCCACGCGGTGCCTCGACCACCGCGGCCCCGATGCCGAGGGGATTGCGCACCACCCGGAGTTCTCGTTCGGCCACCGGCGCCTCAGCGTGATCGATCTCGACCCCGCGGCCAACCAGCCGATGACTGACCCGGAGGGCGCGGTCTTTCTCACGTACAACGGCGAGATCTACAACTTTCCCGAGTTGCGCGACGACCTTCGGCGCCGGGGGCGGCGGTTCCGGACCGCTTCCGACACCGAGGTGATCCTGCACGCGTACCTGGAGTGGGGCCCCGCCTGTGTGGAGCGGTTCCTGGGGATGTTCGCGTTCGGGCTGTACGACCGCCGCGACCACCGGCTGCTGCTGGCGCGCGACCGGCTGGGCGTGAAGCCCCTGTTTCTGCGCGTGCAGGACGGCGTGCTCCTGTTCGCATCGGAGATCAAGGCGCTGCTGGCCTACCCCGGCGTCCCCCGCGCTCCCAATCTGGCCGCCGTCTCCAGCTTCCTGTCGTACCGGCACGCGCTGGGGACAGAGTCGCTCTTCGCGGGGATCCAGCAGCTGCCGCCGGCGCACCTGCTGGAAGTGCGCGACGGGCGGATTCACCGCACGCGGTACTGGGATGTCGACCTCACCCACCGGCCGCGGCGCGCCACCGGCGAAGACCGCGCGCAGCTCAAGTCGCTGATCGGCGACGCCGTGCGCCGGCGCATGCTGAGCGACGTTCCCGTGGGCGCGTTTCTGTCGGGCGGGCTGGACTCCAGCGTGGTCGTCTGCGAGATGGCGCGCACGGGCGCGCCCGTGACCACCTTCACCGCCAGCTTCGAGGGCGATGACTACGACGAGTCGCCCTACGCGGACCAGGTGGCGCGGCACTTCGGCACCAAGCACCACCATCTCCGCCTGGATGCCGCACCCTACCTGGAGCACACCCGCGCGCTGATCCGCGTGAAGGACCAGCCCCTGGGGATGCACAACGAAGTAGCGATGTACATGCTCGCGCGCGAACTGCGGCAGCACGTGACGGTGGTGCTGTGCGGCGAAGGCGCGGACGAGCTGTTCGACGGCTACGGGCGCATCTTCCGTACGCCGTTTGAGCGCGCGCGCGCCCGCCTGCGCGCGCGCTTCCCCGGAGGCGCGGGGATGGTCGCTTCTCCGCTCGACTTCTTCCTGGACCGGTACTCGTATTTTCCCTGGGAGGAAAAGTCACCGCTCTACACCCCGGAGATGCGGACCGCAGCCGCCGGCGATGAGGCATGCCGGGCGGTGTTCCAGGACCGGTTCGACCAGGCGGCCCACCGCTCGTACCACGATCAGATCGCGCTGGTGTTCGAAACGGTGCACCTGCCCGGGCTGCTGCAGATGCTGGACGCCACGACCATGGCGGTGGGGGTCGAGGCGAGGGTCCCGTTCGTGGATCACCGGCTGGTACAGGCGGCGTTCGACCTGCCCGAGCGGGAAAAGCTCCGCTGGCGCAGCCCCGCCCACTTCCTGGCCGCGCTTTCGAAGGAGGTGGCGGAGTACAGCGAGGTGTGCGACGTGACCAAGCACGTGCTGCGCCGCCTGTACCGCCACGAGCTTCCCCCCGCCGTGCTGCACCGCCGCAAGATGGGCTTTCCCGTCCCGCTCACCGAATGGTTTTCCGGTCCACAGCGCGACTATGTCCGCGGCCTGCTGCTGCGTCCCGGCGCGCGCGTGAGCCAGGTGTTCGATCCACGGCGCCTCAGGGCGTGGCTGGACGCGCCGCGCCCGGCCCGGGACCCCGCGTTCGGCCGCAAGGTGTGGCTGGTGCTGAACCTGGAGCTCTGGCTGGAGGCATATTTCTGATGCGTCCCTGCTCGTCCGCGAGCGTGCGCCGCGCCCTTTCGCGCTCCGCCGTGTCTCTGCGGCGGCTCATCGCCGACTGATTCCCACAACTGGAGCGCCGCAGGTGATCCTCTCCCCCTCCTCCCCGGCGGACGCCGACGCGCGCGACGCATTCATCCGCGGCGTGCTCCCCGGCGTCCCGGACGACGTGCTTGTCCGCTTCGCGCGCGCACTTCGAGCCCCCCTCGACGAACTGGCGGCCGTCGCGGAGCTGGTGCTGGACAAGCCGTACGGGCGCAACCACGTCCTCGTGGCCGGCGGAGAGTACGGGCTGTCCCTGGCGGTTCTCCTCCCCGGCCGTTCCACGAGCCTCCACGCGCACGAACTGCGGCGCGAGGTGTTCTGCGTGCGCACGGGCGTGCTGTCACTGACCCGGGGCGATCTCCAGGTGCGGATCGGGGCGGGGGAGCTGGACCACTCCACCCCTGGCGAGCCCCACGCGCTGGCCAACGAGGGGGACGAGGTGCTGGAGGTCCTGGAGATCTTCTCCCCCGCCTTGCTGGACGACAAGGTGCGCATTTCCGACCGCTACGACCGCGCGCTGGGGAAGGTGACCCGTGAGCAGTGACGCCCCCCTCGCGCCGCTGGACGCCGCGGTGCTGCGCAGGCACGCCCGCGAGATCCGCCGGCTGACGCTCACCTCGATCCACCAGGCGCAGACGGGGCACGCGGGCCCGTCGCTTTCCATGGTGGAGATCCTGACCCTGCTTTACTTCCGCCACCTGCGCTACGATCCGCGCGACCCCCGCGCCGAGTGGCGCGACCGCTTCGTGTTGAGCAAGGGGCACGGGGCGCCCGGGCTGTACGCCACGCTCGCGCACGCGGGTGTGCTTCCCAGGGAGGAGTTGGGCTCGCTGCGGCGGCTGGGGACGCGGCTGCAGGGGCACCCCAATGCCCGCGACCTGCCGGGGGTGGACGCCTCCACGGGTTCGCTGGGCCAGGGAATCTCCATTGCTCTGGGGATGGCGCTGGGCTTCCGCATGGACGGGCGCTCCAACCGCGTGTTCTGCATTCTGGGTGACGGCGAACTGCAGGAGGGGCAGAACTGGGAAGCGGCCATGGCCGCGCCGGCCCTGGCGGTTCCCAACCTTGTCGCCATCGTGGACCGCAACGGCTTTCAGAGCGACGGGCCCACCGAGTCCATCATTCCCCTGGGCGATCTGGGCGCCAAATGGCGGGCGTTCGGCTGGGATGTTCATGAGGTGGACGGGCACGACTTTCACGCGCTCGACGCCGCGCTGACTGCCGCGCGCACCTCGCCCGCGCCCAGCGTGGTGGTGGCGCGGACCATCAAGGGAAAGGGAGTCTCGTACATGGAGGGCGTTACCCACTGGCACCATCATCCCATCAGCGACCCGGAACTCGCCGCGGCGCTGGACGAGATTGAAGGGAGCCCGGCGTGACGGCGCGGCCCACGCGCGACGCCTACGGGCACGCGCTCATCGAACTGGCGGAGCGTGACTCGCGGGTGGTGGTGCTGGACGCCGACCTTTCCCGCTCCACCCGCACGGACTGGTTCCAGGCGCGCTTTCCCGAGCGCTTCTTCAATATGGGGATTGCCGAAGCCAACATGATCGGGGTGGCGGCAGGGCTGGCCGCCGCGGGCAAGCTCCCCTTCGCCACCACCTACGCCATCTTCATCGGCCGCGCCTTTGACCAGATCCGGCAGGCCGTCTGCTACGCCGGGGCCAACGTGAAGATCGTAGCCACACACGGCGGCCTGGCGGCGTCGTACGACGGCGGTTCGCACCAGGGCATCGAAGACCTGGCGCTCATGCGCACACTTCCGGGGATGACGGTACTCGTTCCCGCGGACTACGAGCAGGCGAAGCAGGCCGTCTTCGCGGCCGCGGCGCATGACGGGCCGGTGTACATCCGTCTGCAGAAGGAGGACGTGCCGTGCATCTCGGCGCCGGGCACGCCCTTCCGCATTGGTCTTGCCGAGCGGCTGGTGGAGGGGAGAGATGTGGCCCTGCTGGCGGCGGGTGCGCTGACGGCCGAGGCGCTGGCGGCCGCCGACGCGCTGCGGGGCGAGGGGATCACCGCCGAAGTGATCAACCTCCCTACGCTCAAGCCGCTGGACGCGGCGGCCGTGCGCGACGCGGCGCACCGCTGCGGCTGCCTGGTCACCGCCGAGGAACACAGCATCACAGGCGGGCTGTACGAAGCCGTTCTGGGCGCACTGGGGGGAGAGGTGCTCGCGCCCGTGGTCCCCGTGGCCATGCAGGACCGCTTTGGCGAGACGGGTCCCTGGCGTGCGCTCCTGGCCCGCTTCGGCCTGGACGCGGAGGGGATCCGGGCCGCCGCGCGGGAGGCGGTCCGCCGGAAGAGGGCCTTGGGCGGGAGCTGACCGGCGGCTCCGCTCAGCCGGCGGTCCGGGCGGCGTGCAGCGTGTCTGCAATCGTCCTCACCCCCTGCCGGACATCCGCCTCCGCGCCACCGTACGAGATCCGGATCCACTCCGGCGTGCGGAAGGCCGCGCCGGGCACCACGGCCACTCCCTCCCGCTCCAGCAGGTCGTACGCAAAGGCGCCCGGGTCAACGCCGCCCGTGCTGCCCACCCGGACGTACAGGTAGAACGCCCCGTCGGGCCGCACGTGTTCCACCGGGCCGTGCCGCAGCAGTTCCTGCAGCGCGGCGTCACGCCGCTGGCGGAGCGCCTCCACCATCTCCGCAACCGCGCCGTCCGCCGCGGCACCCCCCTGCAGGGCGGCCAGGGCCGCGTGCTGCGAGACGGCCGCCGCGTTGGAGGTGGTGTGCGACTGCATGGCCGCCATGGCCTTCACAACCTCCCGTGGCCCAACCGCCCAGCCCAGTCGCCATCCCGTCATGGCAAAGGACTTACTTACGGCGTCAATCACCACCACCCGCTCCCGGTCGCTGGTACAGTCCAGCACGGAGCTCGCCGGGGCCTCGTACGCGATGCGGCGGTACACCTCGTCGCTCAGCAGCCACCACCCGCGCTCCCGGGCCAGGGCGGCGATGGCGGCGATCTCGCCGGGGGAGTAGACCGCCCCCGTGGGATTGCAGGGCGAGTTCAGAAGGATTCCCCGGGTGCGGGGGGTAGAGGCCGCCCGAAGCGCGTCGGGATCCACCTTCCACTGCTGCGCGGGGTCTCCCAGGACGGGGACGGGGACAGCCCGGGCCAGTTCCACGATCTCGTAGTAGCTCGTCCAGTTCGGCGTGGGTACCAGCACCTCGTCCCCCGGCCCGAAGAGTACGAAGCAGGCGTTGAACAGCGCCTGCTTCGCGCCCGAGGTAACCACCACCTCGTCTGCGCCCACCTCGTCGAGACCCTGATGTCGCCGGTTCGCCTGCTGCGCCATGGCCTCGCGCAGGGGGAGTATGCCGTCGGTGGCGGTGTACCGGGTCGCTCCCTCGTCAATCGCGCGTTGCGCGGCCTCGCGGATGAATGCCGGGGTGTCGAATTCCGGCTGTCCCTGGCTCAGGTCCACCACGGTGCGCCCCGTGGCACGCAGCGCACGCGCGCGCGCCGCCATGCCGCTCGTCATCGAGGGGGTGACATGGGTCACGTTGGGCGATGGCTGGAATGATCTGTTCACGCGTGGCTTTCTCCCGCCGGGGTCCGGGGGCTCGATGGCGTGGGTGGAGCGTTGAGTCGCGCCGTGAACGCGGAGAACCGATGATCTTGCATTCAACAGGTTTCAACGATGGCGGGGGCTGCGCCGGTCACGCGCGGGTGCCGGCGATCCGCTCGCCGGATCGCGGCGGGCTGATTCGCCGGCGGGGGGCGTCTGAGGCGGAGGTGGGGGCCGTCAGTCGCCGGCTGCGACGAGCAGGTAGTCGCCGCCCCGTGACGGGTAAGCCGCGATGACCTCGTCGATGCGCCCCGACGAGAGGTCGGCGGCGAGACGCGCGCACCCTGCCGCCACCTCGGCGGGATCGGCCAGCGCGCCGAAGGTGGACATGTTGGCGCGCACATTCGCGTCCAGGTACATGTGCGGGCGATGCTTGCCGCTGTACAGAAACAGATCCTGCAGGTCGGGCGCAACCTCGTAGGGCTCCAGCCGTACGTCGCCGAACCCGGCCGCGCGCAGGGGCTTGACGATCTCGTCCTCCGCCGGCATCGCCGATGCCGAGCGCTCCAGCGCCACGGGAAAGTACTCACGCAGCCAATACGCGGCCATCTGCTCGCGGGTGGCGGTAAAAAGCACGAAGCGACCGCCGGCCAGCGTCCGCCGAACCTCGGCGAAGGGTGGCGCCAGCGCGGGAAAGTGATGCAGCGCCAGCGTGCACACCGCCCCGCCGAACGCGCCCGTGGCGAAGGGGAGCGCCGTGGCGTCCGCCACCGACCACGTCACCGGCGCGCCGCGCCCCGCCTTCTTCGCGGCCGAGGCGATCATCGTCCGCGACTGGTCCGTGCCGTGGATCCTGATTCCGTGCCCCGCCAGCGCGAGGGTGTAGTTGCCCGATCCGCATGCCAGGTCCAGGCACGGCCCCCCCTTCGTCTCCCCCAGCGCGTTCACGATGCGCGATACGAGAAAGGGGTCCGCGCGGCGGGTGGTGTCGTAGCCATGGCCGATCTGGTCGTAGAGGGCCGGCATTGCTCAGGCCTCCGCCGGGAGGCCGGCCGGGACGGGCGCCTGGAACGGTTCGTTGTTCATCGGCAACGGCAAGGCGAGAGGGTGTCCGCGGCCACCTGCGCCACTGGTGAGTACGGGGAGCGGGGGCGATGGGGCCGCCGATCAGGGCGCGAGCAGGCGGGCGCCAGCCAGTTTGGCGACCAGCGTCTGCGCGGGGCGGTGCTCCTCTCCCTCGGGCACTCGGCCCTGGAAGACGGCGCCGGCCTCGCGGACGGTGGTGATCCCGTCAAACAGCAGGGCCATGCCGAACTCGGCGCGCGACAGGCGGGCGGGGGGGGCAAACTCGTTCAAGCGGCCCAGCAGTACCTGCTCTCCCGCCAGCTGAAAGTCGACGTCGAAGTCCAGAAAGGGGAGCCGTTCCGCGCCGGGCTGGGGCCTTTCCGCGGGCCACGACCGATCCGCGCCCTCCGCGGCGGCGGAGTTCAGCACCAGCCGGCGTTCGGCCCAGCTGAACACCATGCGGGAAAAGGCGCTGATCCGGAACGCGTGCTCCAGCGCCGCCTCGCGGTCCGGCCGCTCCGGCGTGTGATGCAGCCGCCACACCGCTTCTGCCGCGGATCGCCCGTCGGGGCGCGAGCCGAGGTCGTGCTCCCAGCTGTCGGGGACCCGTTCCAGCATGCGGCTTCGCCACTTGGAATACGGATTCGTGAGCCCGTATCCAGCGGTGAGCGCGTCCACCGAGGCACCCAGCAGGTCCTGCGCTGCATAGACCAGCGAGCACCAGTCGCTCATGTCGCGGTGCCCCGCCATGTCTACCTGGACCGTACGCGCGTGCTGCCGCGCCACCTGCAGCTTGAGGCGGGCCAGCACCTCTTGGCGCGGCCAGGGGATGTCGCCGGTGCCGCCCCCGCTTCCCTCCGTCAGCCGCCGCCCGCGCAGCAGGCGGTGGAGGAGGAGCCGGTCCTTGATCGTAAAGCGCACCGCGTGCGTCACATCCCACGGTGACCGGTACCAGTCCTCCACCTTGCCGACCAGGTCGGTGATTTCCCAGACGGGCAGCACCCGGACGTCCACCAGGCAGCGCCCCGCCACCACCGCCACCTCGCTCCCGGACTGCTCCCCGGGCCGCGCGGTGACGAGCAGCAGGTCCAGGTCCGACTTGGTGGTGCCCAGTCCCTCCACGAGAGAGCCCACTGCGATCAGGACATCGGCGGGAAGGAGCCCCAGCTTTGCGTTCACCCTGTCCACGAGAGTGGGCAGGTCCACATCCCGGGAGACGAGGAACTGATCCAGATCCATTTGCTGCGGGCGGATGGGTGTGAATGGCCGCGGCCCGGAAGGGTCGGACGTTTCGGGGCAGCGTGCAGGCCGGACAAACAGGATCGCGCCACCCGCCCTGGGAAACGCGATCCTGCGCACAGAGTGTGGGCCCGGCCCGCGGGCCCGCGGATCAGACCGCGATTTACGCGGTCAGAGGATCGAACGGCGCGTTCACCGCGACGAACGAGATCTCGGCATCGGCGAACCGGCTGGCGATCCGGTCCAGCGAGGAACGGTCCAACTCCACCTTTCCGTTCACGATGCGCCCACTCAGAACAATTCCGGTGCGCTGCTCATCAATCGCCTGCGCCAGCGACGCGCGTTCCGCCTCGGTGCTGATGGCCGCCCCCGTTCCCACCGCCTGGCGCTTGTTGCCGGTAACCTTTTCCCTGTCATTCATGGTGCTCGCTCCATCAAGAGTGAACTCACCACCAGCGGCGTAAGTGCCGCATGTACAAAATGGCCGTGCAGGTGGGGTAAGTCAATAAAAATATCACCAATTGGGTAGGTCGCATGCCACGATTGTCCCTCGGCTTGTTTTTGGGACCAGGCTTGCTGAATTGTGCCGGACAACGTTGTGCTCGTTGCGTGCCGACCCACTGCTCTGTGTAGCCGATGGAAAGGCCTGATGCGGCACCTGCGCTCCTGCCAGCATCGGGGGATCCGGCACTTCCTGCGGACGTGAAAAACGCGGTCCGTGTGCGAGTACATGCTCCCGGTTCTCCGCCCCAGGTGCCGGATCCCCGTACCTGCTCAACACAATCCACGAAAAAGCTGGACGATGGGGCAGATGCAAAACCGAGCGGCTCCGGAACCGCATCAGGTTCCGGAGCCGCTTTCGCACGCTGTAAGGCTGATGATGCGGGCGGGTCAGTTCAACACGGGCAGTCCCGGCGCGGCGAAGTTCGAGGTCGCGGGGACGACGTGCTCTTGGCTCGTGGCCCGGCACGATGGATTCCGCGCGCAGCAGGCGACCGAGCAGTCAAACAGGCCCGTGCCTCCCAGTTCGCTGTAGGTGATCCGGTTGAAGTCACCCACGCGCTTGCGGAACAGGGCGTTCACCCGCTCGCGCGGAAGTTCCCGCGCGATCTGCTCGATGAGCACGGCGGTGTACGCCACGTGCTTCAACTCGTCGCGGAGCAGGGAATTCTGGATCGAGGCGACCTTCGTGTGTGCGTCGGGCGAGCAGTGCATCGAGATGGCCGGACGCTGCATGATGTGGTGGATCGTGGTCCGGATCTCGGCGATGTTCATCTGCAGAAAGTCGTCGATCGTCGCCTTCTTGGCGTACGGCGAGCCTGGCACCGGGTACAGGTCGTGCTTGAGCGCGAACTTGGGTGACAGCCGGTTCAGATCCGTCCGGAACGCCGGGTCAGCGGCCCCGGGGAAGGTAAGGTCCAGCAGCGCCAGGTACAGGAGCGCGTGCCGCGACTCGTCCACGGCGTGGCACTTGAGCTGGTGCTGTACCGTGGGCTCGGGAGAGCACGCCGCCAGCGACCACAGCCGCTTGGCGCCGTCGCCTTCACGCTCGGCGTTGGTAATCAGCGACACGGCCATCCAGCGGCCGCTCAGCGCCGCCTTCTCGTAGATATCGGCGTAAACCGATGTATCGTAGGGGGGAGGCTCGTCCTCAAGCGCCTGATCCAGCGCCTCAAGGTAGATCGGGCACTCGGTGTCAGGGCTGCACTGTGACAGAGCAACCCGCGCCGCAAGAGCAACACGGCCACTCGAAATCTGCGTATTCAGTAGAGCCTCGACACTCATGGAGAACCTCCCCCCTGACGATGTGAATCGAACCTCGACAACTGCGAGGCTACGCCTCGACCAACTCCGCCCCGGCCAACTCCGCGTCGACCGATTCCGGATCGAACGGCGCGTTTACCGCGACGAAGGTGCCACCCGCGTCCGGGCCCCGATCGGGGTCCGTAGGCTCCGCCGCGGTGACGTTGAACGGATCCAGCACGACCTTGCCATCCATGACCCGCCCCGTGAGGCTGAAGCCCGGTTCCAAGTTCTCTGCCATGTTCGTCACTCCTTTTGAGTTATTCCAGTTCCGTCTGAGGCGCACAGTCTATATAATCACCGCACCTCGCGAAGTCAATCATATCGGCGGGAACCGTGCGCATGGTTCGGGCGATTAGGCCCGGGGGCAGGGCGGTCGTACCCAACGCGTGCGTGCGGCGGGCAGAGGGAAAGGCGGATCTGTACGCTTGCCGCTCCCTCCCGGCCGCGGGGGTGTGCGAGGTGGCCCGGCCACTGGGTGTGTGGCGCAGAACCCGGAGGATGACTGCGCGGGGCCGATCCCGCGTTCTCATGTTTATGCCGGCCCGCGCCCGTGGCGGGCTCGCTGTCCCCGGTGCCGGGACCTGCCCGGGGCCGTCCAGGACGAAGCGGTCAACGGCGTCGGTGCCGAGCGCGAGCCGGTCGAGCGCCGCGTGCATTACCGCGGCCGGCAGGCGTCTGATCCCGGCCTGCCAGTTGCGGAGCCACTCGGCGGATGTCCCCTACCGGCTCCGGGTCGACGCCCTCGTCGACGATGCGCCATGCGCTGGACGGTGTCCGCATGAGAACGCCGCAGAGCAGCCCCCGCGTCTCTCCGTTCCGGTTGAGGGAAAGTTATCCGCCAGTTATATTCGATTTTCCATCCCGCCCGCCTGCTCGTTCTTTTCCTCGCGTTGCGCTCCCGCTCCGATGCGGAGACGCCGATTCGCAGACGCGAGAGCGGGCAGGGTGCGAGCCTGATGAGCGGAGGGTGCGTTCGCGCGAGCGCCTGCCGCACATCAGCCAGATTGTCTGGACGCGTCCACAGCCACGGAGCGCGCAGCCGGCTACTGATGTGACCCCTCACGGATCAGGACGTCTTTTCCGGATCCCCCGTGACGGGCAGGCCGCTTCGCCCCCTCTGGTGGCGAGGTTGACGGCCCTGCTCCGCGAACTCGCCGTCTGACGCTTCGCCGTCCCGCGAGGCGCATCCCGCTTTCGCCCGCGACGTACACGACCACGCCCCCCGGCCGCATGCCCGGTCGCGGGGCCGTTCCTGTTTGCGATCCACCCGCCCGAACGCGACACCCAACTGATGAAGTCCGACATGACCGAACTGACCCTGGCCGAGCGCCGCAAGCTTCTTCAGATGGCGCGCGCCCGCGACCTCGTACGGGGTGAGTCGGAACTGCCGCCCATCGAGCCCGTGTCCCGTGACGCGCAGCTGCCGCTGTCGTTTGCGCAGCAGGGGCTGTGGTTCGTGGAGCAGCTGGGCGACCTGGGAAGCACGTACCACATCCCCTTGCGCCTGCGGCTGCGGGGCGATCTGGACCGGGCGGCGCTGGTCCGTGCGCTGGACGGCATCGTCGCCCGCCACGAGGCGCTGCGGACGACGTTCGCGGAGGTGGACGGCGTTCCCGAGCAGCGCATCGGCGCGGCGGACGCGGCGTTCCATCTCGCGGAGCACGACCTGGAAGGTCAGGCGGACGCGGACGAGGAACTGGGCCGGCTGATGGCGGAGGAGGTACGCGCGCCGTTCGACCTGCAGAGCGGCCCGCTCATCCGCGGCCGCCTGATCCGCCTGGCGGGGGACGACCACGTGCTGCTGGTGACGGTGCACCACATCGTCAGCGATGCGTGGTCGATGGGGGTGCTCACCCGCGAACTGGCGGCGGGATATGCCGCCGCGCGCGAGGGGCGCGAGGCGGAGCTGCCCGCGCTCTCCATCCACTACGCCGATTACGCGGCGTGGCAGCGGCGGCGGGTGGAGGGCGAGGGGTTCGCGAAGCAATCTGAGTTCTGGAAGCGCACCCTCGACGGCGCGCCGCAGCTGCTGGAGCTTCCCACGGACCACGCGCGCCCGGCGCAGATGGACCATGCGGGCGAGTGGCTGTGGATGGACTTCGACGAGGAGCTTACGGCGGGGCTCAAGGCGCTGTCGCTGCGGCACGGCACCACGCTCTTCATGACGCTCCTGGCGGGCTGGGCGACGGTGCTGGGCCGCCTGTCGGGGCAGGACGACATGGTGATCGGCACCCCCACGGCCGGGCGCGAGCGGCGGGAAACGGAGGGGCTCATCGGCTTCTTCGTCAACACGCTGGCCGTGCGCATGGACCTGTCGGGGGGACCGACGGTGGCGGAGCTGCTGGCGCGGGTCAAGGCGCAGGCGCTGGAGGCGCAGCACCACCAGGACATCCCCTTTGAGCAGGTGGTGGAACTGGTTCAGCCCACCAGAAACCTTTCGCACTCCCCGCTGTTTCAGGCGACGTTCGCCTGGCAGAGCACCCCGGGGGCCAGCGGCGCGTTGTCCCTGCCCGGGCTGGAGGTGGAGAGCGTGGCGACGGGGACCTCCGACACGCAGGCCAAGTTCGACCTGCTCCTTGCCCTGCGCGAGTCGGGCGAGCGGATTTCGGGCGACCTCACGTACGCCACGTCGCTCTTCGATCGGGCGACGGTGGAGCGCTGGGGCGGCTACCTGCGGCGCGTGCTGGAGCAGATGGTGGCGGATGACGGGCAACGCGTGGAGCGGCTGGCCATGCTGTCCGCGGAGGAGCGCGCGCAGGTGCTGGAGGAGTGGAACCGGACGGATGCGGATTACCCCCAGTCCTCGTGCATCCACGAACTCTTTCAGGCCCGCGCGGCGGAGGCGCCGGACGCCCCGGCCGTCGTCTGCGAGGGCGAATCGCTGACGTACGCGGAGCTGAACGCGCGCGCGAACCGGCTGGCGCACCACCTCCGCTCGCTGGGCGTGGGTCCGGACGTGCGCGTGGCGATCTGCGTCGAACGCAGCCCGGAGATGCTCGTCGGCCTGCTGGGCATTCTGAAGGCGGGCGGCGCGTACGTGCCGCTGGATCCGGCGTATCCCGCCGAGCGGCTGGCGTACCTGCTGGCGGACAGCGCGCCGGCCGCCGTGCTCACGCAGGCGGCGCTGCGGGACCGGGTCGCCGGGCTGGACGTGCCGGTGATCGAACTGGACGCGACTGCGACTGCGTGGGACCATCAGCCCGCCACCGATCCGGAGCCTGGCGCGCTTACGCCGGCCCACGTGGCGTACGTCATCTACACCTCCGGCTCCACCGGCCGTCCCAAGGGCGTGATGGTGGCGCACCAGAGCCTGGTGAACCTGGTGCACTGGCACGGCGAGGCGTTCGGGGTGGGGCGGGGGACGCGCTCGTCCAGCGTGGCCAGCCTGGGGTTCGACGCGGCGGCGTGGGAGATCTGGCCCCCGCTCGCCGCCGGGGGCGAGCTGGCCCTGCCCGGTCGCGGCCGGGTGGACCCGGACGACATCCTGGACTGGTGGGACGGGCAGACGCTGGACGTCAGCTTTCTCCCCACGCCCATGGCCGAATACGCGTTCAGCCGCGGGGTGCGGGAGGGCACGGTTCGCACGCTGCTGGTGGGCGGCGACCGCCTGCGCCGGATGCCGCCGGAGCCCATCCCCTTTCGCCTGGTGAACAACTACGGCCCCACGGAAACCACCGTGGTGGCCACCTCCGGCGACGTGCGGGGATCGGCCGCGCCGGACATCGGCCGGCCGATCGCGAACGCGCGGACGTACCTGCTGGACGGCGCGGGCGAGCTGGTCCCCGCGGGCGTGGCGGGCGAGCTGTACGTGGGCGGGCCGCAGGTGGCGCGCGGCTACCTGGGGCGTCCCGGACTGACGGCGGAGCGCTTCGTTCCCGACGCGTTCGGCGCGGAGCTGGGTGCGCGGCTGTACCGCACGGGCGACCTGTGCCGGTGGACGCCGGAGGGGACGCTGGACTTCGTCGGCCGGACGGACCACCAGGTCAAGGTGCGCGGCTTCCGCATCGAGCTGGGCGAGATCGAGGCGCGGCTGGCGGAGCACCCGGATGTGCGCGAGGCCGTGGTCCTGGTGCGCGAGGACGCGCCCGGCCAGGCGCGGCTCGTGGCCTACGTCCTGGGTGACGAAACCGTCCGTGCGGACGTGCTCCGCGCGCACATCGCGGCGGCGCTGCCGGCGTACATGGTTCCCGCGGCCTTCGTGCGGCTGGATCAGATGCCGCTTACGCCCAACGGCAAGCTGGATCGCAAGGCGCTTCCGGCTCCTGAGGACGACGCCTTTTCGCGGCGTGGCTACGAGGCGCCGGCGGGGGAGACGGAGGAGGCGCTGGCGGAGATCTGGGCCGACGTGCTGGGCGTGGACCGGGTGAGCCGGTGGGACGACTTCTTTGAGTTGGGCGGGCACTCGCTGCTGGCGGTGCGGGTGATTTCGCGGGTGCGGCAGGTGCTGGCGGTGGAAATCGCGTTGCGCGAGCTGTTCGCCCTCCCCGTGCTGGCGGATTTTGCGCGGGAGCTGGAGGCGGCGGCGCACTCGGAGCTGCCGCCCATCGAGCCGGCCTCGCGGGAGGGCCGGCTGGCGCTGTCGTTCGCGCAGCAGCGGCTGTGGTTCCTGGAACAGCTGGGCAACCTGGGCGGCACGTACCACGTCCGGGCACCGCTGCGCCTGCGGGGTGCACTGGACCGTGACGCGCTCGTGGCGGCGCTGGACGGCATCGTGGCGCGGCACGAGACGCTGCGTACGGTCTTTACGGAGGTGGACGGCGTTCCCGAGCAGCGGATCGCGCCGGCGTCGTCGTCCCGATTCGCCCTGGTGGAGCACGATCTGACCGGCCACCCCGGCGCGGAAGCCGAGCTCGAGCGCCGCATGGCTGAAGAGGCGGATGCGCCCTTCGATCTGGAGCAGGGGCCGCTCATCCGTGGTGCCCTCATCCGCCTGGCCGACGACGACCACGTGCTGCTGATGACGATGCACCACATCGTCAGCGACGGCTGGTCCATGGGCGTGCTCTTCGACGAGCTCGCGGCGATTTACGGCGCGTTCCGCGACGGACGGGAGGCGCACCTTCCCGCGCTGCCGGTGCAGTACGCGGACTACGCGGCGTGGCAGCGGCGCTGGGTGGAGGGCGACGTCCTTCGCGAGCAGGCGGACTACTGGGCCGAGACGCTGGGCGGCGCGCCGGAGCTGCTGGAGCTGCCCACCGACCGTCCCCGCCCGGCGGAGATGAACCACGGCGGCGCCCGGCTCGGTCTGGAGCTGGACGAGGAGCTGACGGCGGCGCTCAAGGCACTGTCGCGGCGGCATGGCACCACGCTCTTCATCACCCTCCTGGCGGGCTGGGCCGTGGTGCTGAGCCGGCTTTCCGGCCGGGATGATGTGGTGATCGGCACGCCGGTGGCCAACCGCGGGCGGCGGGAGATCGAGGGGCTGATCGGCTTCTTCGTCAACACGCTCGCGCTCCGCATGGACCTCTCGCACGCTCCCACCGTCTCCGAGCTTCTGGCGCGGGTGAAGGAGCGCGCGCTTTCCGCGCAGCACCACCAGGACATCCCTTTCGAGCAGGTGGTGGAGCGGGTCGATCCGGCGCGCAGTCTGTCGCACACGCCGCTGTTCCAGGCGATGTTCACCTGGCAGGACATGCAGCGCGGCGGAGGTCTGTCGCTGCCGGGGGTGGAGGTGGGGCGTGTAGGCGCGGAGTCGTCGCAGGTGCAGGCCAAGGTGGACCTGTCGCTGGCGCTGCGCGCGACGGAAGACCGGATCGTGGGGAGCGTGACGTTCGCGACGGCGCTCTTTGACCAGGAGACGGTGGAGCGGTGGGCGGGCTACCTGCGGCGCGTGCTGCGGGAGATGGCCGCCGACGAGCACCAGCCCGTGGAGCGTCTGGCGCTGCTGTCCGCGGACGAGCGCTCGCGGCTGGTGGACGAGTGGAATCGGACGGAGGCGGACTACCCGCGCGAGGCCTGCGTCCACCAGCTGTTCGAGGCGCAGGCGGAGCGCACGCCGGACGCGGAGGCGGTGGTCTGGGAGGGCGAGAGCCTGACGTACGCGGAGCTGAACGCGCGGTCCAACCGCCTGGCGCACCACCTCCGCGCTTTGGGCGTGGGACCGGACGGGCGGGTCGGGATCTGCGTGGAGCGCAGCCTGGAGCTGCTGGTCGGCCTGCTGGGCATCCTCAAGGCCGGCGGCGCGTACGTGGCGCTGGACCCTGACCTGCCCGACGAGCGTCTGCGCACCATGCTGGAGGACAGCCGGCCCGCGGTGCTGCTGGCCAACGCGTCGCTGGCGGTGCGGCTGGGCGGGATGGACGTTCCCGTGCTCGCCGTGGACGCGGACGCGGCGCGGTGGTCGGCGCTGCCGGACACCAACCCGGAGGGCGTGGGCGTGGGGCCGGACCACCTGGTGTACGTGATCTACACCTCGGGCTCCACGGGCCGGCCCAAGGGCGTGATGAACATCCACCGCAACGTGGTCAACCGCATCGCCGGCATCCAGCTCCGCTGGCAGCTCGCGCCGGGCGAGTCGGTGCTGCAGAACGCGTCGCTCAGCTTCGACGTTTCGGCGTACGAGCTGTTCTGGCCGCTGATGCTGGGCGCGCGCGTGGTGATGACGCGCCCGGACGGCCACCGCGATCCGGCGTACCTGGTGGAGCTGATCCGGCGCTACGGGATCGGGACGGCCAGCTTCGTCCCCTCGTCGCTGCAGCTGTTTCTGGAGGAGCCGGGGGTGGAGGAGTGCACGTCGCTGGTGCGCGTGCCGTGCGGCGGCGAGGCGCTGCCGCCCGCGCTGGTGCGGCGCCTGTACGAGCGGCTTCCGCGTGCCACCCTGTACAACCGCTACGGCCCGTCCGAGGCCGCGACGGCGGTGGCGGGACCGGTGCGGGTGGCGGAGGAGATGAACGGCCCGGTGGCCATCGGCCGTCCCATGCCCAACGCGCGCGCCTACCTGCTGGACCGGGCGGGCGAGCCGGTGCCGGCGGGGGTGGCGGGCGAGCTGTGCATCGGGGGCGACGGGGTGGGCCGCGGCTACCTGGACCGCCCGGCGATGACGGCGGAGCGCTTCGTCCCCGACCCGTTCTCGGGTGAGGCGGGGGCGCGCATGTACCGCACGGGCGACCTGTCGCGGTGGCTGCCGGACGGGACCATCGCGTACCTGGGGCGGACGGACTTCCAGGTCAAGGTGCGCGGCTTCCGCATCGAGCCGGGCGAGATCGAGGCGCGGCTGCGGGAGCACCCGGGCGTGCGCGAGGCCGTGGTGCTGGTGCGCGAGGACGCGCCGGGCGACCGGCGGCTGGTGGCGTACGTGGTGGCCGACGAGGCGGCGGGCGCGGAGGTGCTGCGCGCGCACCTGGGCCAGACGCTGCCGGAGTACATGGTGCCCGCGGCGTACGTGCGGCTGGAGCGGCTTCCGCTTTCGCCCAACGGCAAGCTGGACCGCCCCGCGCTCCCCGCGCCGGAGGGGGACGCGTACGCGTCGCGCGAGTACGAGGCGCCGGTCGGCGAGACGGAGACGGCGCTGGCGGAGATCTGGGCCGAGGTGCTGGGCGTGGAGCGGGTGGGGCGGCACGACGGCTTCTTTGAGCTGGGCGGGCACTCGCTGCTGGTGGTGCGGGTGATCGCGCGCATGCGGCAGCGCGGGCTGCACGCCGAGGTGCGGGCGGTGTTCACCGCGCCCACGCTGGCCGCGCTGGCGGCGGAAGTGGGGGGCGAGTCCGCCGAGGTGGCGGTGCCGCCGAACGCGATCCCGGCCGGGTGCACCCGCATCACCCCGGAGATGCTGCCGCTGGTGACGCTGGAGCAGGCGGAGATCGACGCGGTGGTGGCGGGCGTGGAGGGCGGGGCGGGGAACGTACAGGACATCTACCCGCTGGCGCCGCTGCAGGAGGGCATCCTGTTCCACCACCTGATGACCACGGAGGGCGATCCGTACCTGCTGGCCACACTGTACAGCTACGGGAGCCGCGCCGAGCTGGACCGCTACCTGGGCGCGCTGCAGGCGGTGATGGACCGGCACGACGTCCTGCGCACGGCCGTGGTGTGGGAGGGCGTGCGGGAGCCGGTGCAGGTGGTGTGGCGCGAGGCCCGGCTCCGCGTGGACGAAGTGCAGCTGGACGTGGAGGGGCCTGCGGCGGGCGGAGACGCGGCGGAGCGGCTGTACGCGCGGTTCGATCCGCGGCACCACCGGATCGACGTGCGGCACGCCCCGCTGATGCGCGCCCACGTGGCGCATGACGCGGCGGGCGGGCGCTGGCTGCTGATGATCCTGCGGCACCACCTGATCAGCGACCACACGACGCTGGAGGTGATGCAGACGGAGATCGACGCGCACCTGGCGGGGCGCGCGGACCAGCTGCCCGCGCCGGTGCCGTTCCGCAACCTGGTGGCGCAGGCGCAGCTGGGGGTGAGCGGCGAGGAGCACCGGGCGTTCTTCACGGAGATGCTGGGCGACGTGGACGAGCCCACGGCGCCGTTCGGGCTGCGGGACGCGCGCGGCGACGGGTCCGGAATGGACGTGGGGCGGATGTGGGTGGAGGCGGGGCTGGCGGCCCGGCTGCGGCGGCGGGCGCGGGCGCTGGGGGTGAGCGCGGCCACGCTGTGCCACGTGGCCTGGGCGCAGGTGCTGGCCCGCGTGTCGGGGCGGGACGACGTGGTCTTCGGCACGCTGCTGCTGGGCCGCATGACGGGTGGGGAGAACGCCGAGCGGATGATGGGGCCGTTCATCAACACGCTCCCGATCCGCGTGCGGCTGGGCAGCACGGGAGCGGAGGCGGCCGTGCGGCAGACGCACGCGCTGCTCACGCGGCTGCTGCGCCACGAGCACGCCCCGCTGTCGCTGGCGCAGCGGTGCAGCGGCGTGGAGGCACCGGCCCCGCTCTTCACCTCGCTGCTGAACTACCGCCACAGCGCGGCGGCCACCCCCTCGGGTTCGGCTTCTTCGGGAGCGGCCGATGCGGGGACGGCGCAGGACGGGGTGCGGCGGCTGCGGGCCGAAGAGCGGTCCAACTACCCGCTCACGCTGAACGTGGACGACCTGGGCGGCGCGATGGGGCTCACGGCCAAGATCCGGGCGCAGGGCGAGGCGGGCCGGGTGTGCGCCATGATGCACACCGCGCTGGAGGGGCTGGTGGAAGCGCTGGAGCGCGCGCCCGGGCGGCCGGTGGGGAGCATCGAGGTGCTGCCGGCGGAGGAGCGGGCGCGGGTGGTGGTGGAGTGGAACGCCACGGGCGCGCCGTTCCCGCGGGAGGCGTGCGTACACCATCTGTTCGAGCAGCAGGTCGTCCGCACGCCGGACGTGGTGGCGGTCACCGGGGCGGACGGGACGCTCACCTACGCGGAGCTGAACGCGCGCGCCAACCGCCTGGCGCACCACCTGATCGGGCTGGGCGTGGGGCCGGACGTGCTGGTGGGCGTGTGCACGGAGCGGGGGATGGAGATGGCGGTGGGGCTGCTGGCCGTCCTCAAGGCGGGCGGCGCGTACGTGCCGCTGGACCCGGACTACCCGGCGGACCGGCTGCGCTTCATGGTGGAGGACAGCAATCCTGCCGCGGTACTCGCATCCGGCGTCCCCGAGGCGCTGGTTGCGGGGCTGATGGGCGAGACCGGGATTCCCGTCATCCGCCTGGAAACGGATGCGGATGCCTGGGCGGACCGGCCGGACACCAACCCGGCGCGGGCGGATGTGCATCCCGATCACCTGGTTTACGTCATCTACACCTCCGGCTCGACGGGCAGGCCCAAGGGGGTGATGAACCACCACGGCTGCCTGGTGAACCGGCTGGCGTGGGGCGCGCGGGCGTGGAGCCTGGGCGCGGACGACGTGGTGCTGTGCAAGACCTCGCTCAGCTTCGACGGGCACATCCGCGAACTCTTCCTTCCGTGGAGCGTGGGCGCGCGAGTGGTGATGGCCCGCCCCGGCGGTCACAGGGACCCGGATTACCTGCTGCAGACGATCCGCGACGGCGGGATCACGGTGATGAACCTGACCGGCTCGCTGCTGATGGTGATGCTGGAGCACCCGAGCATCGATCTGGCCGCGGGGCTGCGGCAGATCCTGATGGGCGGCGAGTCGTTTTCCGGGACGGGGCTCACCCGTTTCCTGGAGCGGCTGCCGGGGACGAAGCTGCACCAGCTGTACGGCCCCAGCGAGGCGGCGACGGCCGTGATGGCGCCCAACCTGGGCCCCCAGCACGTGCGCGGGGTGGTGCCCATCGGGCGGCCGACGGCGAACTCGCGGGTGTACCTGCTGGATCCTTCCGGCAACCCGGTCCCCGTCGGGTTGGCGGGGGAGATGTACATCGGCGGCGACAGCGTGGGGCGCGGCTACCTGGAACGGCCCGCGCTCACGGCCGAGCGCTTTGTCCCCGATCCGTTCGCCGCGGAGCCTGGGGCGCGGCTGTACCGCACCGGCGACCTGGCCCAGTGGCTGGCGGACGGGACGATCGAGTTCCTGGGGCGCAACGACTTCCAGGTCAAGATCCGCGGCTTCCGCATCGAACTGGGCGAAGTGGAGGCGCGCCTTCGCGAGCACCCGGGCGTGGACGAGGCGGCCGTGCTGGCCCGCGCCGACGCTGCGGGCGAGAACCGGCTGGTCGCCTGGTACACCGGCGACGAGCCGCTGGACCCGGCGGTGCTTCGGGCGCACCTGGCCGAGCGGCTTCCGGACTACATGGTTCCCGCCGCGTTCGTGCGGATGGAGCGCTTCCCTCTTACCCCCAGCGTCAAGCTGGACTACGCCGCGCTCCCCGACCCGGAGGTCGGCGCGTACGCGTCGCGGGAGTACGAGGCGCCCGTGGACGAAATCGAGGAGGCGCTGGCCGAGATCTGGGCGGAGGTGCTGCGCGTGGACCGGGTGGGCCGCCAGGACGACTTCTTTGAGCTCGGCGGCCACTCGCTCTTGGCGGTACGGGTAATCTCGCGGGTGCGGCCGGAATTGGGAGTGAACATCGCGGTCCGCGACCTGTTTGCCTGGCCCGTGCTCAAGGACTTCGCGCAGGAGATCATGGACGCCCAGCTCGCGCAGTTCGATCCCGAAGAGCTCGCCGCGCTGGTTGCCCTGGCGCGCGACCCCGCCGGATGATCTCCCGCGGGACCCGGGACGGCCGCTGTTTCATCCAGGGTGCCGGAACGGCCGTCATCCACCGTGCGCACGGATGAGGGAGCCGCTGTGGAGGGCGTTTTCTGGAACCGGCTGATGGCGGGTGAGCACGCGGTCATCCTCTACATCGGCGTACAGTTCGGCTCGTTGTACGCCCGGGAGAATGCCCGGCGGTGGATGGGAGGTGCGCCCGGCTCGGTGTCCATCCCCGGTTGGTCCGGGTGCGAAGGGACGGTCCGCACGCGCGGCTTCACGGGGCAGCGAGTTCAGCGTGCCGTCACAGGTGAATCCTCCGTCACCCCGGGATTCCCGTGCTCACCAGCGGGGCGCAGCAGGCTCATGGCCTGATGCGCCCCGCTGGTCAAAGGTGTCGCTCTCCGTGCACGCCACCCCGTACGCGCGCAGCCGGCGCGGCGTGCGCCTCCGGGCCGGCGCGGGCCTGGGACGTTCTCCGGGTCAGAGGGGGGATGCCGGAGCCTGTTCGTCGATCCACCGGGCCATGGCGGCCACGGTGCGGGTCTGGAACAGGGTGCGCAGCCGCATCCGCACGCCGAAGCGGTCCTGGACGCGCGCCATCAGCCGGGTGGCGAGCAGCGAGTGCCCGCCCAGCAGAAAGAAGTCGTCGTCCGGGCCCGCGTTTACCTTCAGCAGCTCCCCCCAGATCTCCGCCAGCGCGCGCGCCGTCTCACCGTCGAAGTCCGTGCTTCGGACCGTCCCTGTTTCCGCTGTGAGGTCGGGAAGGGCGACCAGGCGGGAGGTTGCATCCGCCGGAAAGGCGGCGGGCTCCAGCCGCAGGCCGGCCGTCCACAGCCGCCCCAGCGCGCCGAGCAGAAAGGCGGGCTCCGGCGTCCCTTCCGCGGCGTGGGGGAGGGAGGCGACGCCGGGGGGAACGGCCGCACCCTGCGACGCCGCCTGCTGGCGCACAAAGGCGCCGAGCGACCCGCCGGGCCCCGCCTCCACCAGCACCACCCCGGGCCGCGCCAGCAGCTCCGCCGCGCACCGGGCGAACTCGACGGTTCCCACCAGGTGCCGCGCCCAGTACGCCGGGTCGGCCGCTTCCTCCGCGGTCAGCCAGGTCCCGCTCACGTTGGAGAGAACGGGGATGCGCGGCGCGTTCAGCCGCATGCGCGCGGCGAGCGCGCCTACCTGCTCGGCCACGGGCTGCATGAGGGGCGAGTGAAAGGCGTGCGTGGCCGCCAGCCGCCGCGCCGCGTGGCCGGCCGCCGACAGGGCGTGCTCCACCCGCGCGATGCCTTCCGTGGTGCCGGAAAGGACGCACAGCTCCGGGGCGTTCACCGCCGCCAGCGCCACGCCGCCGCCGGTCCAGGACGCCGCGTCCTCCGGCGACAGGGAGACGGCCAGCATGGCGCCGGGGGGGAGCGCCTGGATGGCGCGGGCCCGCAGCGCCACGAGTTCCAGCGCGTCTTCCAGCGAAAAAACGCCGGCCACGCAGGCGGCCGTGTACTCGCCCAGGGAGTGGCCGGCGAGCGCCGCGGGGCGAACCCCGCGCGACTCCCACAGCCGGGCCAGCGCGTAGCCCGTGGCGAAGGCGACAGGCTGCGCCGCCTCCGTGCGGCTCAGCCGCTCCGCCGCGGGCGAGGCGGGGACGCGTCCCAGCATCCGGCGCAGGTCCACCCGGCCGGACTCGGGGGCGGCCTCCGCGTCCGCCGCGAAGAGCAGCTCGCGCAGGTCGAAGCCCAGATGCCCGCGCACCAGCTCCGCGCAGCGGTCCAGTTCGGCGCGGAACACGGGCTCCGCGTCGTACAGCCCGCGCCCCATTCCCGGGTAGTGCTCGCCGACGCCCTGAAAAAGAAAGACGGGAGCGGGCTCCGCGCGCGCCGCCACGCCGTCCGCCGTCCGGGCCGGGTCGCGCCCGGCCAGCAGGGCGGACGCATCCTCTCCCCCGCGAACGACCACGGCGCGGCGGTGCGGGTGTACGGCGGCCTGGCGCAGGGTGAACGCCACCCCGGACAGCGGCAGTGCGGGGTGCTCTGCCAGGTGCGCTGCCAGCCGCCCCGCGGCGGCGTCGAGCCCCTCCGCGCTGGGGGCGGAAAGAAGGAGCAGCTGCCAGGGGGCTGGCGCCGCGCGCTCCGCGTCCGGTCCCGGTGCGGACGGCCCGGCGGCGCCGCGCAGCGGGTCGCTTTCCCGCGCGGGAACGGTGCGGCTGACGGCAAAGAGGTTGTAGAGGATGGAGCCCTCCACGGCCTCGTCCTGCTCCACCGCGACATCGAAGCCGCGCTCGTCCAGCAGCCGCGTGACCTCGCTCAGCCGGCCGTCCAGGTCGTGCACCTCGATGACGATCTGCCGGAAGAGCGGCCAGTGCTCGTCATCGATCCCCCGCAGCACCTCCAGCTCCGCCTTCTGCACATCGATCTTGAGAAAGTCGATGCGGCCGACCCCCTCCTCGCGGATCACCGCGGAGAGCGGACGCAGACGGCACTCCATCTCCACCGCGCGGAAGCGCTCGTCCAGCAGCTCGTCCGCGAACGGCAGGAGCGCCTCCATCCCGTCCAGCCCCTCGTCGCGCTCGCGGTCCATCATCAGCCGCAGCACCTGGCGCTCCTCCCGCGCGTCGGCGTAGAAGGACGACATCCCCGAACTGTTGGGATAGAAGGTGAAGCGCGCGGTGCGCTCCGCCTCGGCGACTCCGTGGTTGAAGGCGCGCGCCCGGACGCCGTTCAGGGCCAGGTTGGCGCGCAGCCGCCGGTACACCGGCGGGGCGGGCTCGAAGGTGTAGATGCGTGCGTCCGGGGCTTCGCGGCCGGCGAAGAGCGCGAACGTGCCGATGTTGCCGCCCACGTCGAACACGCAGTCGCCCGGCTGCAGCGTGACGCCGTGGCGCAGGTAGATCCGCTTTTCAAAGATGTCGTGATAGAAGTGCTCCGCCTCGGTCCGGCTCTGCGGCACCACGGTGAGGCCGTTGGGAAGGCGCAGGCGCATGGCCGGCGGAAACGCGGCCGCGTCGGGGTGCTCCGGGTGCGCGGCGTCGCGAGACGCGGGGGTGGGGGGCGGGGGACGGAGCGGCATGGGCGGCGTCACGAGTGGGAGGCGAGCAGGCGGTCCAGCTCCTCGTCGGACAGCTGGTCCATCTGGGAGAGCAGCTGCTGCGGGGTGCGGTCCGCCAGCCCCGGAGCGGGGTCCGCGGGAGGAGCGGCGGCGCGCTCCGCCAGCAGCGGCGCCAGCTGCTCGATGGTGGGGTGCTCGAAGAGGGAGGCGACGGTCACCCTGCCCTCCAGTGCCGCGCGGATGCGCGCGACCACCCGCGTGGCCAGCAGCGAGTGCCCGCCGAGCTCCAGGAAGTCGTCGCGCACCCCCACGCGTTCCAGCCCCAGCACCTCGGCCCAGATGCCGGCCAGCACCCGCTCCACCTCGGTGCGCGGGGCGACGTGTTCCGCCTGCGCGGCGGCGGGGGGAGGGGCGGGAAGGGCGCGGCGGTCCACCTTGCCGTTGGCGCCCAGCGGCAGCCGGTCCACCGCGACAAAGACGGAAGGCACCATCCACCCCGGCAGGGTGCGGCGCAGAAAGGGGCGCAACTCTCCGGCGCCCGCGTCACCGGTGACGTAGGCCACCAGCCGCGTGCCGCCGGGCCCGTCGTCGCGGCCCACGACCGCGCAGGCGGTGACGCCGGGGTGGCGGCGCAGCACCGCCTCCACCTCGCCCGGCTCTATGCGGAAGCCGCGGATCTTTACCTGCTCGTCCACGCGGCCCAGGTACTCCAGCGTTCCGTCGGAGCGGTGGTGCACCCGGTCGCCGGTGCGGTACAGCCGCCCTCCCGGAGGGCCGAACGGGTCCGGGACGAACGCCGCGGCCGTGAGTGCCGGCCGGTCCAGGTAGCCGCGCGTCACCCCCAGCCCGCCCACCCACAGCTCTCCCGCCGTCCCCGCGGGGAGCAGCGTCCCTCCGGCGCCGCAGACGTACGCGCGCAGGCCGGGGAGCGGCGTGCCGATCGGGTGTCCCTCCACCCGTCCGTCCGCCGGAACCGTCCACCCCGTGCAGACGACCGTGGTTTCCGTCGGTCCGTAGAGGACGCGCAGCACCGCGCCGGCGGGGAGGGCGCGGCGAAGATCCGCCAGCAGCTCCGGGGGAACGCGTTCCCCCCCGATGATGACGTGCCGCAGCGCCGAAAGCGCTCCGTATCCCGCGTCAGCGGCGGCCTCCACCACCTGGCGGAACATGGCGGGGACCGCGGTGAGCAGGGTGCCGCCCGCCAGCGCCGCCGGGACGCGCTCGCGCTCCAGCAGCTCGCCGGAAGCAAGGAGGCGCACGCTTCCGCCCGACACCAGCGGGGGGAACACCTCCAGCATCCACATGTCGAAAGTGTACGCGGCCTGCACGATCCCCACGTCGGCCGGCCCCGTCATGAGGGCGTCGGTCGCGCTCCGCACGTGGCTGGAAATCGCGCCGTGGTGCACCGCCACGCCCTTGGGGGTGCCCGTAGAGCCGGAGGTGTAGATGACGTACGCCAGTTCGTCCGGCCCGGCGGAGGCCGGCGGGAGGCTCACGTCCGCGTCCTGTTCCTCGTCCCACGCCCCGTCGGCGAGCACCGTCGTGCCGCCGTGGGGGGGAAGGGCGGCGGCCAGGCGCGTCTGCGTCACCAGCACGGCCGGCGCGCAGTCCCGGAGCATCCAGGCCAGCCGCTCGGCGGGGGCGTCCGGGTCCATCGGCACGTAGGCCCCGCCGGCCTTCCACACGGCCAGCACGCTCACCACCATCTCCACCCCGCGCTCCAGGCAGAGCCCCACCCGCACCTCCGGCCCCACGCCCAGGGCAGCGAGCCGGCGCGCCAGCCGCTCCGCGCGGGCGTCCAGTTCGCCGTAGCTCATGCGCTCCCCGCCGCAGGCGACGGCGAGCGCGTCCGGCGTCCGCGCCGCCTGCTCCGCCACCAGCAGATGGGTGCGGGTGGCGGGGAGCCGCGTCTCGGGCTGGTTCCACGCGTGCAGCAGCATGCGGCGCTCCGCGGGGGGGAGGGGATCGACGTCTCCCAGCCGCTGGTCCGGATCTTCGGCGATCCGCTCCAGCAGGGTGGCGAAGCGCTCCAGCATCCGCTCCGCCGACACCGCGTCGAAGTGTTCCGCGTCGTAGTCCAGCCGCAGCCGCAGCGGCGTTTCGCCGGTCACCGCCATCGCCAGGGGAAACCCCGTGCGGCGCAGCACGCGGAGTTCGCGCGCGGTCCACGCCCCGCCCAACTCCGCGTCGAACGGCCGGGGCTGATAGTCCAGGATGGTGTCGAAGAGGACCGCGCCGGGGGCGATTCCGCTCCAGCGGGCCACGTCGGAAAGAGCGGCATGCTCGTGCTCCGCCAGCGCAGAAAGGCGGTCGCCGAGTTCGTCCAGCCAGTCGATCACCCGCGCGTCGTCCCGGAGAAGGACGCGGACGGGGACCGTGTTGATGAGCATTCCCACCATCCCCTCTGCCCCATCCATCCCCGTGGCGCGCCCGCCGCGCACCGCGCCGAACACCACGTCACGGCGGTTGGTGCAGCGTCCCATCAACAGCGCCCACGCCGCCTGCACCACCGTGCTGAGCCACACGCCCTGCTCCTGCTCGAACGCCCGCAGCGCCGCGGTCGCCGGGAGCGAGAGCCGCATTTCGCGCACGCCGGAGGGCGGCTCCGCGGCCGGGTCGCGTGCCAGGGCGCGCGCCCCGCGCAGGGGCTCCGCGGCAGAGACGCCGCGCAGCCACTCCGTCCAGAACGCTTCGTCCTCCGCGGAGCCGCGCTCCCGCAGCCACGCCACATGGTCGCGGAACGGGCGCCGGGCCGGCAGTTCGGCGTCCGCGTCCTGGTCATAGAGGGCGAACACCTCGCGCAGCACGTGGGCGACGGAGGCACCATCCAGGATCACATGATGGAACGTCCACACCAGCACCCACTCGTCCGTGGCGCGGCGAAAGAGGGCCAGGCGCATGGCGGGGTCCCGCGCCAGGTCGAAGCCGCGGGCACGATCCTCCTCCAGCCAGCGCTCCAGGCCGCCGCCGAACCCGGGCCCGGCGAGGTCGTGGACGGCAAGGTCCGGCGCGGCCTCCGCCTGCACCACCTGCATCGGCTCCGGCATTCCGGTCCACGCGAACCGGGTGCGCAGGACGTCGTGCCGCGACACGGCGGTGGTCCAGGCACGCCGCATCCCATCCTCGTCCACCGCCTCGCGCAGCGTGCATACGACCTGCTCCACGTCCACACCCGAGCCCGGGGCACGCAGCGACTGAAACAGCATCCCGTGCTGCAGGGGCGTGAGCGGATACGGCTGCGGGCCCTCGCCGGAGCGGGTCGGTTCCGCGGCCGCGCCATCCGCACGGGCGCCAGTCTGTTCTATCATATACAGGCGCCTTGCGTGTGAGTGATGGCGCGGCATCATCCGCTGCTCCCTGTCCAGCGGGCATGGCAGGGCCCCTCGGGTCCGGGGAGACGAGGGATACTCAAATTCCATTTCTCGGCAATATCCGCAGATCCCGGACGCCCGTCAACCCTCTTGGTGCTTTCAATTCTCGCCTCTTTATGTCGAGAGAAGGTGGTTTCTGCGAGCATCCCGGAAACAGAGTCTGCCATCCACTCGCGCCGCGTTCTAGCCAGCCCAGTCCGCCTCGGACTTCCACCTCGCTCAGCGTACCGGGCGTTTGCGGCCGAGCGTCACCTTATCCGCAAATACTTGTTGGTGATGGTGGTTCGTGATATAGTGGTTCAAGTCATCCGTCCTGACGTGGGGCGGCTGTGACTGTCCATGGCGTTGGAGCGGGAGCCTGGCGCGGCCCGTTTGGGTGCGGAGTCGCGCCCGTTCACGCGCATAATGTCCGCTCCTGCAAGGACGTAACTCGCGGGAAGGTCGATCGTGAAGTGTCGCCGTCGATCCCCGGACTTGGAGATCACGACCTCCTTTCCGCGCCTCGCCTGGCCAGGCCCGGAGAGCCGGCCGGCTGGACGGTCGAACAGACGGGCGACTTCGTATGTGATGGCCCGTTAGGGATTGTTGAATCAGGGCGCGGGACCCCCGCACCACTCGAGCGAAGATCCTACGATGAGCGTGCCCCCCGAGGCCGCGCGCGAGCTGTCGCGCGCCGAAAAGCAGGAGCTGCTGCGCAGGGCTCTGGTCGAAAAGATCGGCCGCCCGCGCACCGTTCCCGCATCGTTCGCGCAGGAGCGGCTGTGGTTTCTCGACCGGATGGACGGGGCGCAGGGCGGCGCATACATCCTGCCCCGCGCGCTGCGCCTGTCCGGCGCGCTCGACGCGGATGCCCTGGAGCGCGCCCTGGCAGAGGTGGTGCGCCGTCACGAAGCGCTGCGCACCACCTTCGCGGAGGTGCGGGGGAGCCCGGTGCAGGTGATTGCCCCCGGCGCCGGCTTTCAGCTCGCTCGCCAGGATCTGTCCTCGCTGGACGCGGAGACGGCCGGGGAACAGGCGAGGCGCCTGGCCGCGGACGACGCGGCGCGGCCCTTCAGCCTGTCCGCGGGACCGCTCTTCCGCGCCACCCTGCTTCAGCTGGCGCAAGACGAGCACGTTCTTCTGCTCTGCATGCACCACATCGTCAGCGACGGGTGGAGCATGGGGGTGCTCTATCGCGAACTCGCCGCCCTGTACGATGCCTTTCGCCAGGGCCTCCCCTCGCCCCTGCCGGAGCCGCCGGGGCAGTACGCGGACTTCGCGGTGCGCCAGCGCGCGCAGCCGCAAGACGGGGCGGTGGAGGGGCGGCTGGCCTACTGGCGCGCCCATCTGGCCGGCGCCCCCGCGCTGCTGACGCTTCCCACGGACCATCCGCGGCCCGCCGCGCAGAGCCACCGCGGCGCCCGCGAGATGCTGCACCTGGCCCCCTCGCTGGTGGAGCGGCTGGACGCGCTGGGCCGCGCCGAGCGGGTGACGCGGTACATGGTGCTGGTGGCCGCCTTCAAGGTGCTGCTGGCCCGCTACGCCGGCACCGCGGACGTGGTGGTGGGCACCGCCGTCTCCGGCCGCGGCGAGCGCGAGGTGGAGGAGCTGATCGGCTTCTTCGTCAACACCCTTCCCCTGCGGACGGACGTTTCCGGCGACCCCTCGTTCCGTGAGGTGCTGGCGCGGGTGCGCGGCGTGACCCTTGGCGCCTTTCGGAACCAGGACATCCCCTTTGAGCACCTGGTGGAGGCGCTGCAGCCCGAGCGCAGCCTGGGCCACTCGCCCCTGTTTCAGGTGATGTTCACGCTCAACGACGGATCCGGCGCGCGGCCGTCGCTGGCCGGCGTGCGCACGGAGGAGCTGGAAGCGGAAACCGGCACCGCCAAGTTCGACCTCGCCCTTTCCTTCGATGCCCGGGCGGGCGGCCTGCGCGGGGTGCTGACGTACGCCACCGATCTCTTTGCGCGCGATACCATCCGGCGAATGGCGCGGCGGCTGGAGATGCTGCTGGAGCAGGTGGCGGCGGATCCCGCATGCCCGCTTTCCCGGCTTCGCCTGGCGGACGCGGAGGAGCAGAGACGGGTGGTGGAGGAGTGGAACCGGACCGGGGCGCAGTACCCCGCCCGGAGCATCCACGCGCTGTTCCGGGAGCAGGCCGGGGCCACGCCGGATGCGGTGGCGGTGGTGATGGAGGATGAATCGCTCACCTACGCGGAGCTGGACGCACGCGCGGACCGCCTCGCTCGCCACCTGCGGCGACAGGGCGTGCGGCTGGAAACGCGCGTGGGGATCTGCCTGGAGCGGGGGCCGGAGATGATCGCCGCCATCCTGGCCGTGCTCAGGGCCGGGGGCGCGTACGTGCCCCTGGATCCCGCGTATCCACCGGAGCGGCTGTCGTGGATGCTGGCGGATTCCGCCGCGGCCGTGCTGGTGACGCAGACCTCGCTGCGCGGCACGCTCCCGGCCGGCGGGTGCGCCGTGCTGTGCGTGGACGCGCTCCCCGCCGAGGAGGCGGACGACGCTCTTTTCCAAGATGAGGCGGGGTCCCGGAGCTTGGCGTACGTGATGTACACCTCCGGGAGCACGGGCACGCCGCGGGGTGTGGGCGTGGAGCACCGGAGCGTGGTGCGGCTGGTGCGCGGAGCCAACTACGCGGACTTCGGCCCCGGCGAGGTGGTCCTGCAGGCCGCGCCGGTCTCCTTTGACGCCGCCACGCTGGAGATCTGGGGGGCGCTGCTGAACGGGGGGCGGCTGGTGCTGGTTCCCGGGCGCACGCCCTCGGTGGAGGAACTGGGCCGCATCCTCGTCCGTGACGGGGTCACGACGCTCTGGCTGACGGCCGGGCTGTTCGAGGTGATGGCGGAGGAGCGGCTGGACGACCTGGCCGGCGTGCGCCAGCTGCTGGCCGGGGGCGACGTCCTTTCCGCCACGGCCGTGGGCCGCGTGCGGGAGCGCTTTCCGTCGCTGCGGCTGATCAACGGCTACGGACCTACGGAAAACACCACCTTCACCTGCTGCCACACGGTGGACGCCGCGTGGAGCGGAGGGCCCGTTCCCATCGGGACCCCGGTTTCCAACACCCGCGTCCACGTGCTGGACGCATGGCTCAACCCGCTCCCCATCGGCATTCCCGGCGAACTGTACGCCGCGGGCGACGGGGTGGCCCGCGGCTACCTGGGCCGTGCCGCCGCGACGGCGGAGCGCTTCATCCCCGACCCGTTCTCCATTCAGCCCGGCGCGCGGATGTACCGCACCGGCGACCGGGCGCGCTGGCGGGCCGACGGCGTGGTGGAGTACCTGGGCCGGCTGGACGAGCAGGTAAAGATCCGCGGCTTCCGCATCGAGCCGGGAGAGGTGGAGGCCGTGCTGCGCCGTCATCCCGGCGTAACCGCCTGCGCCGTCGTGGTGCGCGGGGAAGGAGAGGGCGAGAAGCGCCTGGTGGCCTACGTGGTGGGAGGCGCGGACGAACAGAGCCTGCGCGCGCACCTGCGGGCCCGGCTCCCGGAGCACATGGTTCCCGCCGCGTTCGTGGCGATGGACGCGCTTCCCCTTACGCCCAACGGCAAGGTGGACCGCCGCGGCCTTCCGGCGCCCGAGTTCGCGGGGGACGCGGAGCGCTACATGGCGCCGCGAACCCCGGTGGAGGAGGTGCTGGCCGCGGTCTGGGCGGAGCTGCTGCGAGTGGAGCGGGTGGGGACGGCGGACGGCTTCTTTGAGCTGGGCGGGCATTCGCTGCTGGCCACCCGCGTCGTTTCCCGCATCCGCGAACTGTTCGCGGTGGAACTGCCCGTGCGCGCGCTGTTCGAGGCGCCCACCGTGGCGGAGCTGGCCGTGCGGGTGGAGGCGGCGCGGCGCGCCGGTGCGCCGCAGGCGCCGCCGCTGGTGCCCCGCATGCTGTACGCGCCGCCGCTCTCCTTTGCGCAGGAGCGGCTCTGGTTCCTGGACCGGCTGGAGCCGGGGAGCGCGGCGTACAACGTTCCCGCCGCGCTGCGCCTGTCCGGAGCGCTGGACGTGGAGGCGCTGGAGCGCGCGCTGGGCGAGATCGTCCGGCGGCACGCGGCGCTGCGCACCGTCTTTGCGCCGGGGGACGGGGTGCCGGCGCAGATCGTAATCCCATTCGCGGGATTCACCCTCCCGGTGGAGGACCTTTCCGGCCTGCCGGAAGGGGAGCGCCGGGCGGGTGCGGAACGCCGGGCCGCGGCGTACGCCGCGGCCCCGTTCGACCTTGCCGCCGGACCCCTCTTCCGCGCGGCGCTGCTGCGTCTGGGAGAGGGAGAGCACCTCCTGCTCCTCTGCATGCACCACGCGGTGAGCGACGGGTGGAGCCTGGGCGTGTTCTTCCACGAGTTGTCGCTGGCCTACGCGGCGTTCCGCGACGGGGCCGAACCGCGGCTCCCCGCGCTTCCCGTGCAGTACGCGGACTACGCCGTCTGGCAGCGCGAGCAGCTGAGCGGCGAAGGGATCGATCGCCCGCTGGCCTGGTGGAAGGAGCGCCTGGCGGGCGCGCCGGCGCTGCTGGAGCTGCCCACGGACCACCCCCGCCCGGCGCAGCGCACCCATCGTGGCGGCGCCGTGTGGTTTCCTCTGCCGCCGGGATTGCCGCCCCGGCTGCGGGCGCTGGGCCGCCGCGAGGGCGCCACGCCGTTCATGGTGCTCCTGGCCGCCTTCCAGGTGATGCTGGCCCGGTACGCCGGCGTCACGGACGTCGTGGTCGGCACCCCCATCGCGGGGCGCACGCGGCGCGAAACGGAAGGGCTGATCGGCTTCTTCGCCAACACGCTGGCGCTGCGTACGGAGTGGGATGGAGATCCGTCCTTCCGCGAACTGCTGCGGACGGTGCGCGGCGCCACGCTGGGCGCGTACGAGCACCAGGAGCTCCCCTTCGAGCGCCTGGTGGCGGAGCTGCAGCCGGAGCGCAGCCTGAGCCATTCGCCCCTGTTCCAGGTGCTGTTCACGCTGGACGACGACGCGGACGCGCGCCTCCCCGCCATTGCGGGCGTGGCGGTGGAAGCGGTGGAGTCCGAGATGGCGACCATCAAGTTCGACCTGAGCCTCGCGGTGCGGGTGGACGGGGACGGAGCGCGCTGCCGGCTGGCCTACGCGACGGACCTGTTCCAGCGGGGCACGGTGGAGCGGATGGCGGGCCACCTGGTCCGGCTGCTGGAGCAGGTGGCGGACGACGCAGACCGTCCCCTGTCGCGGCTGGATCTGCTGGCGGAGGAGGAGCGCGACCTCGTGCTGCACGCGTGGAACCGGACGGAGGCCGCGTCCCCTATGGAGAGCTGCATCCACACGCTCTTCGAGGCGCAGGCGGCACGCACTCCGGACGCGCCGGCGGTGCTGTGCGGGACCGACGTGGTCACGTACCGGGCGCTGGACGAGCGCGCCAACCGGCTGGCCCGCCACCTCGTGCGCCTGGGCGCCGGTCCGGAGGTGCGCGTGGGCGTCTGCCTGGAGCGCGGGACGGAGCTGGTGGTGGCGCTCCTGGCCGTGCTCAAGAGCGGCGGCGCGTACCTGCCGCTGGACCCCGCGTATCCCGCCGGGCGGCTGGCGCTTACGCTGGAAGACGCGGATGCGCGGGTGGTGGTGACGCAGGAGTCGGTGCGCGGGCTGCTGCCCGGCGGCGGCTTCGCCGTGGCCAGCGTGGATGGGGACGCATCCGCCATCGCCCTGCAGTCCGCCGCCGCCCTGCACGCCCCGGTGTCGCCGCGCGGCCTGGCGTACCTGATCTACACCTCCGGCAGCACGGGCCGCCCCAAGGGGGTGGCCATCGAGCACCGCAGCGCCGCCGCCTTCCTGGCGTGGGCCGCCGGCGTCTTTCCCCCGGAGCAGCTGGCGGGAACGCTGGCCTGCACCTCCGTCTGCTTCGACCTGTCCGTCTTCGAGATCTTTCTTCCCCTGGTCCGGGGCGGACGGGTGATCGTGGTGGAGAACGCCCTTGCCCTGCCGCGCGCCGCGGCCGCGGGCGAGGTGCGCCTTCTCAACACCGTCCCTTCCGCCGCGGCGGCGCTGCTGGCCACGGGCGGCATCCCCGCCGGTGTCCGCACGGTGAACCTGGCGGGCGAGCCGCTGCGGACGGAGCTGGTGGACGCGCTGTACGCGGCGGGGGTGGAACGGGTGTACGACCTGTACGGTCCGTCAGAGGACACCACCTACAGCACCTTCGCGCTGCGCCGCCCGGGCGCCCCGGCCACCATCGGCGCGCCCATCGCCCACACGCGGGCCTACGCGCTGGACCCGGGAATGAACCCCGCGCCGGCCGGCGTTCCCGGCGAGCTGTACCTGGGCGGGCTGGGGCTGGCCCGCGGCTACCTGGGGCGTCCGGCGCTCACCGCGGAGCGCTTCCTTCCCGACCCCTTTTCCGGAGAGCACGGCGCGCGGATCTACCGTACCGGCGACCGGGTGCGCTGGAGAGAAAGCGCGCACTCCGGCGCCGGGGAACTGGAGTACCTGGGCCGGGTGGACCACCAGGTCAAGATCCGCGGATTCCGCATTGAGCCGGGGGAGATCGAGGCGGCGCTGCGCCGCCACCCCGCCGTGCGCGACTGCGTGGTGGTGGCGCACGAGTTCACCCCCGGCGACCGGCGGCTGGTGGCGTATGTGGCGGGCGATGCGGCGGCCGGGGCGCTGCGCGAGCACCTGCGCGCGGCGCTCCCGGAGTACATGGTTCCCGCGACGGTGGTGCTGCTGGCCGCCCTGCCGCTGACGCCCAACGGCAAGCTGGACCGCCGCGCGCTTCCCGCGCCGGAGCCCGCCGCGCCGGGACGGCGGCTGGAGCCGCGCACCGGGCTGGAGGCGCGGCTGGCGGCGCTCTGGAGGGAGCTGCTGGGCGTGGATCGCGTGGGGGTGGAAGACAACTTCTTCGACCTGGGCGGGCACTCGCTCCTGATGGCCCGCGTGCAGGCGCGAATCGCCGCCGACCTGGGGCGCGACATCCCCGTCGTGGATCTCTTTCTCCACCCTACCGTCCGGTCCCTGGCCGCGCGGCTGCGGAAGGACGGGGTGGATGACGGTGCCCCGGCGGTTGCCGCCCCGGGCGCGGAGCGGGGCGGGCGCGTACGGCGGGGCGGACGGATCACCCCGGTGGGCGCGCGCGCGTCCGGGCGGACGGCGGGGCGCCGCGCGGCGGGCGGTACGGGGCGGGAGGTGGCGGTGGTGGGGATGGCCGGGCGCTTTCCCGGCGCGGACGACGTGCAGGCCTTCTGGCGCAACCTGCGCGGAGGAACCGAGTCCATCTCCCGCTTCAGCCGCGAGGAGCTGCTGGCCGCGGGGGCGGACCTGGCGCTGATGGATCTGCCCGGCTTCGTTCCCGCGGGCGGGGCACTGCGCGGGGCGGACGAGTTCGACGCCACGCTCTTCGGGCTTACGCCGCGCGACGCGGAGGTGCTCAACCCGCAGCACCGCGTGCTGCTGGAGTGTGCCTGGGCCGCGCTGGAGCACGCCGGGTACGACCCGGCCCGCGTGGGGCGTCCCGTGGGCGTCTTTGCCGGGGCCAGCACCAACACCTACGCGGCCCACCTGCACGCCAGTCCGGAGATCGCCCGCTCCGTGGGCTCGCTTCGCCTTTCCCTGGGCAACGAGCGGGACCACCTGGCCGCCGGCATCGCCTACCGCCTGAACCTGCACGGGCCCGCGCTGGCGGTGCAGACGGCGTGCTCCACCTCGCTGGTAGCCGTGCACCTCGCCTGCCAGAGCCTGGCCGCGGGCGAGTGCGACATGGCGCTGGCCGGTGGCGTTTCCGTGCGCATGCCGCTCAGGAACGGCTACCTCTTCGCGCCGGACGGCATCCTTTCCCCGGACGGGCACTGCCGCGCGTTCGACGCGGACGCGCGGGGGACGGTGGCCGGGAGCGGAGGGGGGATGGTGGTGCTCAAGCGCCTGGCCGACGCGCTGGCCCACGGCGACACCATCCACGCCGTGATCCGCGGCTCCAGCATCAACAACGACGGCGCGCAGAAGGTGGGCTACACCGCGCCCAGCGCCACGGGGCAGGCGCGGGTGCTGTCGCGGGCCATGGCGCTGGCCGGGGTGGACCCCGCCACCCTTCAGTACCTCGAGGCACACGGCAGCGGCACGCCGCTGGGCGACGCCATCGAGCTGCGGGCCATCCGCGAGGCGCTTCCGCGCGCGGGTGCGCCGCCCCTGGCCATCGGCTCCGTCAAGACCAACGTGGGCCACCTGGACGCCGCCGCCGGTGTGGCGGGGCTCATCAAGACCGTTCTCGCCCTGGAGCACGCCGAAATCCCCCCGTCGCTGCACTGCGCGGCGCCGCACCCGGAGCTGCTGGCGGGCGGCATCGTCGTCAACACGGTGCTGCGGGCATGGGAGCGGACGGGAACGCCGCGGCGGGCCGGCGTCAGTTCGTTCGGCATCGGCGGGACCAACGCGCACGCGGTGCTGGAGGAAGCGCCGCAGCGCGCGCCGTCGGGCCCGTCGCGCGCGCTGCAGCTGCTGGTGTTTTCCGCCCGCACGCCCTCCGCGCTCTCGGCGGCGGCGGAGCGGATGGCGGAGTTCCTGGAGGCCGAGGTGCCGTCCCTGGCCGACGCCGCGTTCACCCTGCAGTCCGGCCGGCGCGAGATGGAGCACCGGCTGGCCGTGGTCTGCCGCGACGCGGAGGAAGGCGCGGCGCGCCTGCGGCAGGCGGCCGTGCGCGCCCTTCCGGCGGTGCCGCGCACGGACCGGCCCGTCGCCTTCATGTTCCCCGGGGTGGGGATGCAGTACGTGGACATGGCCCGGGGGCTGTACGACGCCGAGCCGGTCTACCGCGCCGCCGTGGACGAGTGCTGCGCGCTGCTGCGCCCGGAGCTGGGCGGCGACCTGCGCGAGACGCTGTACTCCGCGGGGTCCGCCACGCAGGCGGCCGGCGGCGGATGGGACCTGCGCCGGATGCTGGAGGGCGGCGGGCCGGCGTCGCCGCTGGACGAAACGCGGCTGGCCCAGCCCGCCGTCTTCGTCACCGGCTACGCCATGGCGAAGCTGTGGATGAGCTGGGGCGTGGTCCCGCGGGCGCTCATCGGCCACTCGCTGGGCGAGTACGTGGCGGCGTGCGTCGCGGGCGTGATGCGCCTGGACGACGCGCTGCGGCTGGTGGCCCTCCGCGCCCGCCTGCTGGACGCCCTTCCCGCCGGGGCCATGCTGGCGGTGCCGCTGGGCGAGGCGGCGCTGCGGAACATCCTCCCCGCCGGGCTGGACGTGGCGGCGGTGAACACGGCGGAAAGCTGCGTGGTCGCGGGCCCGGAGGTGGAGTGCGAGGCGTTCGGGGCGGTGCTGGCGGCTCGGGGGATCGTGAGCCGCCGGCTCGCGGCGCGGCACGCCTTTCACTCCCGCGCCATGCGGCCAGTGGGGGCGGAGCTGGAGCGGCTGCTGGCCGGCGTGGAGCTGCGGCCGCCGCGCATTCCCCTCGTCTCCAACGTCACGGGGGAGTGGCTGTCGGACGAGGAGGCGTGCTCGCCGGCGTACTGGGCCCGGCACCTGTGCAGCCCCGTCCGTTTCGCCGACGGCGTGGCCACGCTGTGCGCCGAGCCCGGCTGGGTGCTGCTGGAGGCGGGCCCGGGGCAGACGCTGGGCGCCTGGGCCGTGCAGCACCCCGCGCAGGGCGGCGCCCGGGACGACCGCGTGGTGTTTGGATCGGTGCGCCATCCGCACAACCGCATTCCGGATCTGCAGCTCGTACTGGAAACGCTGGGCGGGCTGTGGGCCGCGGGGGTGGAGGTGGACTGGGCGGGATTCGCCCGGGGCGAGCGCCGGCACCGGGTGCCGCTGCCCGGCTACCCCTTTGAGCGGCGGCGCTACTGGGTGGATGCACCCCCGCGGGCCGGCGGTGCGCTCGCGGCGGGTTCGGGGGCGGGGATGGATGAGGAGGCGGGGGAGGCACAGGCATCTCATCAGAAAGGACCGGACGTGATGGAGACCCGACTGGCGGAGCAGGACACCGCGGCAGCCTCCCGCCGTCAGGAAGCCGTGCTGCGGCAGCTGCGGGTGACCGCGGCCGGGCTGACCGGCATCCCCGCGCACCTCGTGGACACGGAGACGGACTTCTTCCGTGCCGGATTCGACTCGCTGCTCCTGCTGCAGGCCATCCAGGCGGTGGAAAAGCGCATGGGCGTGCGCGTCCCGCTGGTGGAGCTGCTGGAGGACATTCCCAACTTCGTGGCGCTGGCGGCGTACATCGACCGCCGGCTTCCCCCGGACGCCGTGGTGGAGGAAGAGCGTGCGGACGAGCCCGCGCCGCCGGCGGTCCACCCGGCTCCAGCCGCAGCGCCGCCGCACGCCGGGCCGGCGGTCCACCCGGACCCGGTTCCGGCCCCCGGCGCGCTGCCAGCCCCGGTGACTTTCCACCCGGCTCCGGCCCTCGCCGCCGCGCCGGTTTTCTACCCCGCCGCGCCGGCGGGAGAGAGCGTGATGGAGCGGGTGATCGCGCAGCAGCTGCAGTCCCTGACGCACTTCATGACGCAGCAGCTCGCGATGGTTCACGGGGGCGCGGCATCCGTCCCGATCGCGCAGTCACCGAACGGAGCCGCCCCGCACGAAGCGCAGGTCCACGCATTGAACGGCTCGCACGTTCCGAGCGCCGGCGGACAGCACGCGCCGGCATCGGACACACTACATCCGCCCGCGTCGAACGGACTCCTCGCGCAGACGGTGAACGGAGCCGCCGCGCACGGACCGCAGGCTCACGCATCCAGCGGATCCCCCGCTCAGGCGCTGATCGAACCGCCCCCGCAGCGATCGAACGGATCGCATGCGCCGGTGCCGGCGGTGCCGCAGTCTCCCCGGGCGAAGATCCAGCCGGAGACGTTTGTCGCCTACCTGCCACTGAACACCGAGGCGCCCGGCGCCATGACGCCCCGGCAGCGCGAGTACCTGGACGGCTTCATCGCGCGGTACGTGGAGCGCACCCGGGCCTCCAAGGCGCACCAGGCGCGCTACCACCTGCCGCTTGCCGACAGCCGCGTGACGGCGCGCTTCCGCCGGGTGTGGAAGGAGATCACCTACCCCATCGTGGGGCGGCGGGCACTGGGCGCGCGGGTGTGGGACGTGGACGGCAACGAGTACGTGGATACGGGAATGGCGTTCGGCTGCAGCCTGTTCGGCCACGCGCCGGACTTCGTGGCAAACGCCATCCGCGAGCAGGTAGAGCTGGGGTTCGGCGTGGGCCCGCAGTCGCCCGATGCGGGCCGCGCCGCGGAGCTGGTCTGCCAGCTGGGAAAGAACGACCGGGCGGTCTTCTGCAACTCGGGGACGGAGGCGGTGATGGGCGCCATCCGCGCCGCCCGCGCCTTCACCGGCCGCTCCAGGGTCGCCTACTTCGCCGGCAGCTACCACGGGTGGAGCGACATCGTCCAGGGACGATTGTTCACGTCGGGCGGGCAGCGCGAGGTGCGGCCCAGCGCCCCCGGCGTGGCGGCGCTTCCCCTGGGCGACGTGCTGATGCTGGACTTTGACGAGCCGGCGTCGCTGGAGCTGCTCGCCCGCCACCTGCACGAGATCGCCGTGGTGATGGTGGAGCCCGTGCAGAGCCGCCGGCCGGACCTGCAGCCGTTCGCCTTTCTGCGCGAACTCCGGCGGATGACGCGCGAGGCAGGCACCCTTCTTCTCTTCGACGAGCTGATCACCGGCTTCCGCATGGCCCCCGGCGGCGCGCAGGAGTTCTTCGGCATCCAGGCGGACCTGGTCACCTACGGCAAGATCGTGGCGGGCGGGCTGCCCATGGGCGTGGTGGCGGGAACGCGGGAGGTAATGAGTGTCTTCGACGGCGGGCTGTGGAACTACGGGGACGACTCATACCCCACCGGCCAGCGCACACTCTTCGCCGGCGCGTACTTCAAGCACCCCATCTCCATGAACGTGGCGTGCGCCATCCTGGGCGAGATCCAGCGCCGGGGCGCGCCGATGTACGAGCGGCTGAACGCGCGCACGGCCGCGCTCGTGGAGCGGCTGAACGCGTTCTTCGATGCGGAAGAGTACCCGGTCACCGCGGTGCACTTCAGCTCCGCGTTCCGCTTCTTCTTCGGTCCGCAGGTCAAGTTTCCGGAGCTCTTCAGCCATCACATGATCCTGGAAGGGATTCACGTAATCCCCGAGACGGGGACGCACTTTCTCTGCACGGCGCACACGGACGAGGACCTGGACATCGTTTTCAACGCGGTCCGCGCCTCCGTGCGGGCCATGCGGAGTGGCGGCTTCATCCCCGGTGGGGCGGAGCAGGGCCCGGGAGCCTCGTCCACGGGCTTGGGCGTCGAATCAGCGGCGGCCGTCTTGGCCGGGACGACGGGACGGGACGGGGCGGGGATGACTGCTTCCGGCGCGTCGCCGGCGCTTTCGGGATCGGCCGCATCCACTGGAGCCATCGGATCGACTGCATCCACTGGATCGACTGCATTCACTGGATCGACGGCGTCCACCGGATCGACTGCATCCACCGGATCGGCTGCGTCCACCGGATCGGCTGCGTCCACAGGATCGACTGCATCCACTGGATCGGCTGCATTCACTGGATCGACTGCATTGGCTGGATCGGCCGCGGTGCCGGGGTCCGGCGCACCGGGGGGACCCGCGGCGCTGGCGGGGCGGGGCGCGCCGTCCCAGGAATCCGCCCTGGCCACGTACTTCGGTTCCGCCGAGCCGGCGGTGCGCGAGATTCCGCTGACGGAAGGGCAGAGGCAGCTGTGGATCGAGTCGCAGATGGGGGAGCACGCCTCCCTGGCGTACATCGAGTCCACCACGCTCCGCCTGTGGGGTGAGCTGGATGCAGGCGCCCTGCACCGCGCTCTGCAGGCGCTGGTGGACCGGCACGCCACCCTGCGCGCCACCGTGAGCCCCGACGGTGACGTGCAGCGCATTCACCCCGCGATGCCGGTGCCCTTGCCGCGCGCGGACTTCCGCGCCCTCGATGCGGAGGAGCGGGAGGCGCGGGTGCAGGCGTGGGTGCGCGACACCGTGCAGCGCCCGTTCGACCTGGTGCGCGGCCCGCTGGTGCGCTTCGCCCTGGCCGCGGTGGGCACCGGCGAGCACCTGCTCCTGTTCGATGTGCACCACGTGGTGCTGGACGGCTGGTCGCTTTCCATTCTGCTGCGCGAACTTGGCACCCTGTACGCGGCGGAAAAGGAGGGGCGGGACGCGGGGCTGCCGCCCCGCCCTGACCACGCCGCCCTGGTGGATGCGCAGGTGCGGGCGGGGTCCGCCGATCCCGCGGCGGACGCCTTCTGGGCGGCCCGCTTCGCCGACGGCGTGCCGGTGCTGGAGCTGCCGTCCGACAGGCCCCGCCCGCCGGTGCGCAGCTACCGCGGCGAGCGCGCGCGGCGCGACGTGGACCCGGAACTCATGCGGCGGCTGGCCGCCGCCGGCCGGCGCCACGGGCTCAGCCTGTTCCACACCTTCTTCTCCGCGTTCTGCGTGTGGCTTTCGCGCCTGAGCGGGCAGGACGACATCGTGGTCGGCACCCCGTCGGCGGGGCAGGCGGCACGCGGGGCCGCCTCGGATCTCGTGGGTTACGCCATCAACGTGCTCCCCATCCGCGTCCAGGTGGATTCGTCCGCCACCTTCACGGAATTCGCCCGGCAGGTACGCCGCGCCATCCTGGGCGCGGTGGAGCACCAGGGCTTTTCCTTTCCCCGGCTGGTGGAATCGCTGCTGCGCACCCGCGACACCGGCCGCCCGCCCCTGTTCTCGGTGATGCTGAACGTGGACCGGGCACCGGAGGAACTGGCGCTGGGCGATCTGCGGGCCGGGGTGGAGGCCAACTTCGGGGGCGGCAGCAAGCTGGACCTGAACCTGGAGATCACCGAGGCGCCCGATGCGCTGCGTCTGGCGTGCGACTTCAGCACGGACCTCTTTGACCGCGAAACGGTGGAGTGGTGGCTGGCGGGGTTCGAGCAGGTGCTGCGGGGGATCGCCGACGACGCCGAAGTTCCCCTCGCGAGCCTTTCGCTGGCGGGCGCGCGGGAGCGGCGGGCCGTGCTGGAGGAGTGGAACCGCACGGACCGCCCCTATCCCCGCGAAGCCTGCATCCACGACCTGTTCCAGGCGCAGGTGCAGCGCACCCCGGACGCGCTCGCCCTGGCGTGGGACGCGGAGCGGCTGACCTACCGCGAACTGGACGCCCGCGCGAACCGGCTGGCGCACCACCTTCTGCGGATGGGCGTGGCGCGCGAGGAGCGGGTGGGGGTGCTGCTGGAGCGCGGTGTGGAGCAGGTGGTGGCCATTCTGGCCGTGCTCAAGGCCGGCGGCTGCTGCGTCCCCGTGGACACCAGTTATCCGGCGGAGCGCATGCGGCTCATGCTGGCCGACGCCGGCGCGCGGGTGCTGCTTACCCGCGGCGCTCTGGCCCCGGGGATGGCGGGCGGCGCGCTCCACGCCGTCGCGCTGGAGGAGATCCGCGAGGCGCTGGCGCGGGAGTCCGCCCAGGCGCCGCCCCCCGTGGCGAGCGCGCAGAACCTGGCGTACGTGTTCTACACCAGCGGCAGCACGGGCCGCCCCAAGGGGGTGATGATGGGCCACGGCGACGTGGTGCAGCTGGCCGCGTGCGTGGGCGAGTGCATGCCCATGGGCCCCGGCGACCGCGTGGCGCAGGCCTCCAACGCCAGCTTCGACGCCGCCGTATTCGAGTTCTGGTGCGCGCTGGCGCACGGGGCCGCGCTGGTGGGGATCGACCGCGAGGTGCTGCTGAACGCCCGCGCCCTGCGCGCGGCCCTGCGCGACGGGGGGATCACCCACCTGTACCAGACCGCGGCGCTCTTCAGCCAGCACGTCCGCGAGCAGGTGGACGTGTACGCGGGGCTGCGCCAGCTGGTGTTCGGCGCCGAGGCGGTGGATACGGAAAGCGTGCGCCGCATGCTGGCCCGGGGCCGGCCGGAGCGCGTACTGCACGAGTACGGCCCCACCGAGGCGACCGTGTGGTGCACGCTGGACCGGGTGGAGGCGGTCGCCCCCGGCGCGGCGACCATCCCCATCGGCCGGCCGATCCCCAACGCCCGGGCGTACGTGCTGGACGCGGGGATGCAGCCGGTTCCGCCCGCCGTCCCCGGCGAACTCTGCGTCGGCGGCGCGGGGGTGGTGCGCGGCTACCTGGGCCGCCCCGCGCTCACGGCGGAAAAGTTCGTCCCCGACCCCTTCTCTTCCCGGCCGGGCGCGCGGATGTACCGCACCGGCGACCGCGTGCGGTGGCGCGGCGACGGGCGGCTGGAGTTCATGGGCCGGCTGGACGAGCAGGTAAAGATCCGCGGCTTCCGCATCGAGCCGGGGGAGGTGGAGGCCGCGCTGGCCGCGTACCCCGGCGTGCGCGAGGCCCGCGTGCTCGTGCGCCAGGACGCGCCGGGCGACAAGCGGCTGGTGGCGTACGTGGCCGGCACCGCCGGCGCGGAGGAGCTGCGCGCCCACCTGCGCGGCCGGCTGCCGGAGTACATGGTCCCCGCCGCCTTCGTGGTCGTGGAGCGGCTCCCCCTGACCCCCAACGGCAAGCTGGACCGCCGCGCCCTTCCCGCGCCCGAATACGCGGCGGCCGGGGCGGAGTACACCGCGCCGCGCGGCCCGGCGGAGGAAGCGCTGGCCGCGATCTGGGCGGCCGTGCTCGGGGTGGAGCGCGTGGGCGTGCACGACGGGTTCTTCGAGCTGGGCGGGCACTCGCTCCTGGCCACCCGCGTCGTGTCCCGCGTGCGCGAACGCTTCGGGGTGGAGCTTCCCCTGCGCGCGCTGTTCGAGGCGCCCACCGTGGCCGGGGTGGCGGAGCGCATCGAGGCGCTGCAGGGCGCGAACGCCCCGCAGCTTCCCCCGGTGGCGCCGGTGGACCGCGCCGGACCGCTCCCCGCCTCGTTCGCCCAGGAACGGCTCTGGTTTCTGGACCGGCTGCAGCCGGGGGGCAGCTTCTTCAACGTCGCCGTCCCCCTGCGCCTGCACGGGCCACTGGACGTGGCGGCGCTGGAGCGCGCCCTGGGCGAGGTGGTGCGGCGGCACGAGGCGCTGCGCACCGTGTTCGCCGAAACGGAGGGCTCGCCCGTCCAGGTGGTCTCCCCTTTCCGCGGCTTCCCCCTCCCGGTGGAGGACGTGCCGGCGATGGAGGCCGGCGCGCGCGAGGAGGAGCTGCGCCGCCAGGCGACCCTGGAGGGCGCGCGCCCGTTCGACCTGTCGGCGGGCCCCCTCTTTCGCGCGCGGCTGCTGCGGCTGGCCGCGGACGACCACGCGCTCCTTCTGTGCATGCACCACGCGGTGGTGGACGGGTGGAGCCTGGACGTCCTATTCCGCGAACTGGCGGCCGCGTACGACGCCTTCCGGCACGGCGGGGCCCCCTCCCTGGAGCCGCTCCCGGTGCAGTACGCCGACTTCGCGGTCTGGCAGCGCGAGCAGCTGCGCGGCGAAGCGCTGGAGCGGCAGGTGGCGTGGTGGAGGGAGCGGCTGTCCGGGGCGCCGGAGCTGCTGCGCCTTCCCACGGACCGGCCGCGCCCGGCGGTGATGAGCTTTCGCGGCGCGTACCTTCCCATCCACATGCCCCGCGACCTGGTGGACGGGCTGGACGCGCTTGCCCGCCGCGAAGGCGCCACCCTGTACATGGTGCTTCTGGCCGCGTTCAAGGTGCTGCTTTCCCGCTGGGGCGGGGGCGTTGACATCGTCGTGGGCAGCACCATCGCGGGACGCACCCGCGGCGAAACCGAGGGGCTCATCGGCCTGTTCATGAACACGCTGGTGCTGCGCACCGACCTGTCCGGAGACCCGGACTTCCGCACGGTGCTGCGGCGCGTCCGCGACGTGACCGTGGGCGCGTACGAGCACCAGGACGTCCCCTTTGAAAAGCTGGTGGACGAGCTGCGGCCGGAGCGCACGCTGAGCCACTCGCCCCTGTTCCAGGTGCTGTTCGAGGTGCACGAGGGAATCGGCTCCATCCCCGCGCTCCCCGGCGTGGAGGTGGGCCGGGTGGAGATGGAGGTGGGGAGCGCCAAGGCTGACCTGGGCGTGGCGCTGCGGGTGACGGAACGGGGGCTGGTGGGCGGGCTCACCTGGGCCACGGACCTGTTCGACGCCGGGACCGTGCGGTGGATGGTGGAGCACCTGGAGCGGGTGCTGCGGCAGGTGGCCGGCGACCCCGGGCGGCACGTTTCCCGGCTGCGGCTGATGGACGAGGCGGAGCGCGGGCGGGTGCTGGCGTGGAACACCGTGGCGCAGTACCCCGCGGAGTCCTGCATCCACGAACTGCTCGAAGCCCAGGCACGGCGCACCCCCGACGCCCCGGCCGTGCTCTGGGACGGCGGATCCATGACGTTCCGCGAGCTGGACGAGAACGCCAACCGTCTGGCCAACCACCTCGTCCGTGCCGGCGCGGGCCCCGAGACGCGCGTGGGGATCTGCATGGAGCGCGGGCCCGAACTGGTGGTTTCCATCCTGGGGGTGATGAAGGCCGGCGGCGCCTGGGTGCCGGCCGATCCCGCGCACCCGGCGGAGCGCATCGCGTACGTGCTGGAGGATGCGGGCGTGGCCGCCGTCCTCACCCAGGCGCGGCTGCGCGACCGGGTGCCGCCGCGGCCCGGGGTGCGCGTCGTGGCGGTGGACGCCGAGTGGGCGCGCATCGCGGAGGAGCCGGCCGGGGCGCCGGCCTCCGGGGTCACGAGCGAAAACCTGGCGTACGTCATCTTCACCTCGGGGAGCACGGGGCGGCCCAAGGGCGTCGCCATGCACCACCGGGGGGTGTGCAACTACATCCACTGGGCGGTGGGGGCCTACGGGGCGGAGCGGGGGAACGGCGCGCCGGTCTTCACCTCCATGGCCGTGGACCTCACCCTCACCAACTTTCTCCCGCTCTTCGCGGGAAAGCCCGTCCGGCTGCTCCCCGAGGACAATCCGGTGGAGGCGCTGGCCCGGGTGCTGCGCGAAAAGCCCGGCTTCGGGCTGATCAAGATCACCCCCGTCCACCTGGCGCTCCTCACCCCGATGCTCGCGGAGGAGGAGGCGCGCGCCGCCGCGGGCACGCTGGTGGTGGGCGCGGACCTCCTCCCCGCCGAAGCCACCGTCTGGTGGCAGGACCACGCCCCCGGCGTGCGGCTGGTGAACGAGTACGGGCCCACGGAAACGGTGGTGGGGTGCTCGGCGTACGTGCTCGCCCCCGGGGCGCAGCGCGCGGGGGCCGTTCCGGTGGGGCCGCCCATCCAGAACCTGCGCTTCTATGTCCTGGACGCGCACCGGCGAGCCGGTGCCGGCGGGGCTTCCCGGTGAGCTGTACATCGGCGGGGCGGGCGTTGCGCGCGGCTATCTGGGCCGGCCGGCGCTGTCGGCGGAAAAGTTCGTCCCCGACCCCTTCGCCGAGCCGGGGAGCCGCATGTACCGCACGGGCGACAGCGCCCGGTGGCAGGCGGACGGCGACCTGATGATCCTGGGCCGCACCGACAACCAGGTGAAGGTGCGCGGCTACCGGGTGGAACCGGGGGAGGTGGAGGCGGTGCTCCGCCGCCATCCCTCCGTGTCCGGATGCCTCGTGGCCGTCCGCGAGGACCGGCCCGGCGACCGGCGCTTGGTGGCCTACGTGGTGGCCGGGGCGGACGCGGGGGAGCTGCGGGGGCACCTGCGCCGCGCCCTTCCGGAGTACATGGTCCCCGACGCCTTCGTGCACCTGGACGCGCTGCCGCGCACGCGGACGGGAAAGGTGGATCCCCGCACCCTGCCGGCGCCCGTGTACGGGGGCGGGGACCGGCGGGTGGACGAGCCGCGCAACTTCGTGGAGGCGCAGCTGATCCCGCTCTGGGAGGAGCTGCTGGGCGTTCGCGGCGTGGGGCCCCGGGAAAGCTTCTTCGACCTGGGGGGCAACTCGTTCCTGGCGCTGCGCCTGTTCACCCGGGTGAACCGGCTGCTGGAGTGCGACCTCCCCGTGGCCACCCTCTTCGCCGGTGCCACCCTGCGCCACATGGCGGACGCCATCCTGGAGCAGAAGCAGTCCTCCGCGGATGCGCCGGGGTCGGTGGTGCCGCTGCAGCCCAACGGGACGCTGCCCCCCGTGTTCCTGGTCCACTCCGCGGACCGCAACGTGATGGGGTACGTGAACTTGGTGCGCCACCTGGGGCCGGAGCAGCCGGTGTACGGCGTGCGCGACACGGGCGAGGACCTGGCGCGCCCCGTGGCGCGGATCGCGGAGGAGCACGTGGCGGCCATCCGCGCCGTGCAGCCGCACGGGCCGTACTACCTGGCCAGTTGGTCGTTCGGCGGCATCGTCGCCTTTGAGATGGCCGTGCAGCTGGAGCAGGCGGGGGAGGAGGTGGCCTTTACCGGGCTGCTGGACACCACCGCCCCCGGGCTGATGAACGAACTCGGGTGGGAGCGCGACGCCGACATCGTCGTTTCGCTGGCGCACGACGTCGCCGTGCGGGAGCGGCGCCCGTTCCGCCTGTCCGCGGAGGAGCTGGAGGAGATGGAGCTGGACGAGCAGGTGCGTGTCGCCGTCCAGGCGCTGCGCGAGCAGGACGCCGCGCCGGCGGAGTACGACGCCGAGCGGCTGGGCGCGGCGTGCCGGATGGTTCAGGACCGCACGCGCAGCTACTCCGCGTACCGGCCCGGGCGCCTTTCCGGCACCCTGGTCCTGTTTCGCGCGGAGGTGCGGACCGGGCGGCAGGACGGCTTCCTGGCCACGCGCGGTGCGGAGGAGCAGCACTCGCTGGGGTGGGCGCCGCACGCCGCCGCCCCGGTGGAGGTGCACCCGGTCCCGGGCCACCACGCCGCCATCACCGCCGAGCCGCACGTGCGCGTGCTCGCCAACCGCATGCGCGAATCGCTGGAGTCCGCGCGGCGGCGCGCGGGATGGGACGGGCCCGCGGCGGAACCCGCCGGGGAGCGGGTGATCCCCGCATGACGGCGCGGCGGCGTCCGTCCCGCGCGCGCTTTCTCCTCCTCACCCGCGGGGGTGGGTGAGCGGCGCGCGGCTCACCGGAACGGCGCGCTGGCGTGCGTTCCTGGGCCTGCTGGCGCGCGCGGGGCGCATGCGCGTGGCGGCCTTCGGCGTGCTGGCGCTGCTGACGGGGCTGCTTCCCACCGCCGCCATCCTTGCGGCCGGGGCGCTGGCGCGTGCAATCCCCGCCGTGGTGGAGTACGGCGGAGGTTCCTCCCAGGCAGAGCCCGCCGTACGCGCGCTGGCGGCGCTGCTGGCCTGCCTCGTGGGCATCTCGGCGTGCGGCGCGGCGCTGGGGCACCTGTCGCGGGTGCTGGACGCGGCGTTCTCGCTGGAGGTGCACCATGAGGTCGCCGAGGTGATGCTGGGCGCTCCGGGGCTCGCGCCGCTGGAGGACCCCGCCGTGGGCGACCACCTGCAGGCGGTGCAGGATGCCGAGCGGCGGCGGGTGCTGCGCCTGGCGGCCACCTCGCTGGCGAGCGTTGTCACTACGCGGCTGCGCGGTGCGGGCGCGTTCGCCGTGCTGCTGGGGTTCCGCTGGTGGGCGCCGCTGCTTCTGCTGGGGGCGTGGCACCTGACCAACCGGCTGTACCTGCGGGTGACGGAGAACGGAATCAGCTTCGACCTGGGGGACGGCGCCGTGCGGCTGCGGCGGGCGGAGTACCTCCGCTCGCTGGCCGTGGATTCGCCGGCCGCCAAGGAGGTGCGCCTCTTCGGCCTGGGCGGGTGGGTGGTGGGCCGCTACGGCGATGCCTGGATGGAGGCGCTGTCCCTGCTCTGGCAAAGCCGCCGGGCCAGCCGGGGGCTCACGGCCGCCACCGCGCTGGCGCTGGCCGTGGCCCACGCCGCGGTGCTGGCGGCGCTGGTCCGCGCCGCGGCCTCCGGCGAGGTGCCCATGGCGGCGCTGCTGGTGTTCGTGCAGGCGGTCATCGCCACCAGCGATCTGGGGATGCTGGACGACTGGCAGTGGTATCTGGCCCAGTCGCTGGGGGTGGCGGGGCACGTGGAGGCACTGCGCGCGCGGGTCCCCGCCGCGGTTCCGCCGCCGGAGCGGACGGAGGCGAAGCCGCGGGGCCAGGTGGCGGTGCGGCTGGAGAACGTCCGCTTCACCTACCGGGGGCGCGCGCGTCCCACGCTGGACGGGCTCACGCTCGACATTCCCGCGGGGCAGTCGCTGGCCATCGTGGGGGAGAACGGGGCGGGGAAGAGCACCTTGGTCAAGCTGCTGTGCGGGCTGTACGAGCCCGACGCGGGGCGGGTGACGCTGGACGGGGGCGCCGCGCCGCGCGACGGGCGCGGGCGCATCGGCGCCATCTTTCAGGACTTCATCCGCTACCCGCTCCCCCTGCGCGAGAACGTGGGGTTCGGGCACCTGCCGTCCCTGTCGGATTCTTCCCTGCTGGAGGGGGCGCTGCGCGACGCGGGCGGAGGCAGGCTTCCCGCGCGGCTGCCGCGGGGGTGGGACACGGTGCTTTCCCGCGAGTTCGAGGGAGGCGCGGACCTGTCCGGGGGGCAGTGGCAGCGCATCGCCCTGGCGCGCGCGCTCACCGCCGTGCGCGGCGGCGCGGGGCTGCTCATTCTGGATGAACCGACGGCGGCGCTGGACGTGCGCGCGGAGACGGAGCTGTTCGAGCGCTTCATGGAATTGACCCGCGGCGTGACGACGATCCTGGTTTCGCACCGGCTTTCCAGCGTGCGCCACGCGGACCGCATCGTGGTCATCGACGGCGGGCGCGTGGTGGAGGATGGCACGCACACGGGGCTGATGGCGGCGGGCGGCCTGTACGCGCGCATGTACGCCCTGCAGGCGGACCGCTTCGCCCGGGCGGGGGAGGAGATGGCGGATGCGTGAGCATGGGCGCGCCGTGGCCCTGCTGGTGGGGGCCGCCTGGCGCACGGACCCGTGGCGGACCGCGGGACTGCTGCTGGAGCCGCTCGGGCAGCTGCGCATTCCCCTCTTCGCCTGGTTCCTCAAGCTGCTGACGGACGGCGCCGTGCGGCAGGACACGCGGCTGCTGGCCCTGGGCGCGGGGGGGATCGTGGCCACCCGGGTGCTGTGGTTCCTGGGATCGTGGACGGGCGGCTGGATCCGCAACCGCCTGGCGGAGGAGGTGGGCTTCGTTCTGGACCGCGAGATCGCCACGCTGAGCGCGGAGCTCCCCGGGCTGGAGCATCACGAGCGGCCGGACTACCAGGACCGGCTGGAGCTTCTGCGCCAGCAGCAGGGAGTGCTGGGCACCTCGCTGAACACGCTGATCTACACGGCCAACACCGTGGTCACGGGCGTGGGGACGCTGGTGGCGCTGGCTCTGGTGAGCCCGTGGCTGCTGCTGCTGGTTCCCTTTGCCCTCCCGGCCATTCCGTCGGCCGCGGCGCAGCAGCGCTGGCTGCGCGACGCGGAAGAGCGCTCCGGGCCGGCGGGGCGGCGCGCCCGCCACCTGCAGGCGCTCACGGTGGACCGCGCGGCCGGGATGGAGCTGCGCGTCTTTGGCCTGGAGCGGGAGCTGCTTGCCCGCTTCCGGCGGAGCGCGACGGAGGCGCGCGGGTTCGTGCTGGCGGTGCGCGGGCGGGCGGCGCTGCTGGACCTGGCCTGCGACGTCCTCTTCCTCGCCGGGTTCGGCGGTGCGATGGCGCTCATGCTGTGGCGCGCGGGCCGCGGCCAGGCGACGGCGGGCGAGGTGGTCATGGCGCTGTACCTGGGCCAGCAGATGATGTCGAGCGTGGTGGAGCCGGTGCGCAGGGTGGGCAGCCTGGGCGAGACGCTGCGCGCGGCGGGGCGGCTGGTGTGGCTGCAGGATTACGCGCGCGCCGCGCGGCAGGCACTGGCCGGGACGCGCGCCCCGCCGGAGCGGCTGGCGGACGGCATCGTCTTCGACCGGGTCTCGTTCCGCTATCCCGGCACGGACCGCTGGGCCCTGCGCGACGTTTCCTTTTGCATCCCCGCGGGCTCCGTGATCGCGCTGGTCGGCGAGAACGGGGCGGGAAAAACGACGGTGGTCAAGCTGCTCAGCCGGATGTACGAGCCCACGGAGGGACGCATTCTGGTGGATGGGACCGATCTGGCGGAGATCGAGCTGGATGGGTGGCGCAAGCGCCTGTCCGCGGCGTTTCAGGACTTCGCCCGGTTCGAGCTTCCCGCGCGGCAGACGGTGGGGGCGGGGCACCTGCCGCGGGTGGACGATTCCGCGGCGGTGCAGGCCGCGCTGGAGCGCGCGGGCGCCGAAGACGTGCTGCGCGCGCTCCCCGCGGGGCTGGACACGCAGCTGGGCGCGCGGTGGGAGGCGGGCGTGGATCTCTCCACCGGGCAGTGGCAGCGTCTGGCGCTGGGGCGCGCCCTCATGCGCGAGGACCCGCTGGTCGTCTTCTTCGACGAACCGACGGCCAGCCTGGACGCGATGGCGGAGCATGCCCTCTTTGAGCGCTACGCCCGGGAGGCCCGCTCCGGCTCGGCACGCGGCGCGGTGACCGTGCTGGTTTCGCACCGCTTCAGCACCGTGCGCTCGGCGGACCTGATCCTGGTGATCGAGGACGGCCGCGTTTCGCAGCTTGGCGCCCACCACGAACTCATGCGCGGAGACGGGCTGTACGCCGAGCTTTACTCGATGCAGGCGCGCTCGTACCAGTGACGCCGCGCGGCGGCCTCATCCCACGGTTCCACGAGGATGGGCGGCTGGACGAGATGGCCCCGGTTTCGCTCTCATGCGCGCACCTCCATCACGCGTCCCGCCGTCCTGCCCGGCGACCACGCCACGGCGTGGGTGCAGGGCCGGGCCCCGGGCGCGCGGGGGCGGGGCAGACTTCGACGTGCGCGCAAACCGGGATCGGGAGGGTGGATGGAGACGGGACGGCTGGACCAATTGATCCGCAAGTACGGGCTGGACGAACACCGCGACGCCATCCTGGCGGCGGCGACGCCAGCGGTCTACCTGCGGCTGGGCGAGGCGGGGCAGGGCACCCCGGGAGAGAGCCGCATCGGCGGCATCCCCGACCTGCCGGACTCCATCGCGTGGCCGGCCGATCCGTTGCTGGGACGGCTGCGCAGCTTTCTGCTGCAGATCAACCTGGCGGACATTCCGGCGTTCGCGGAAAACCCGTTTCCCCGGCGCGGCATGCTGTACCTGTTCGCGGACGAGAACGAGGATGACGCGGACCAGCTCATCCTCTACACCGGCGACGAGCCCGTGCGCGCCCGCCAGCCCGCGGCCGACGCGCAGTTCGTCACCGACTGGTACGATGGCCTGGTGCCGCACCGCCTGCGGCTGGAACCCGGCGCGGACATCCCCCGCTGGGCCACGGACGCGTTCTACGCCCTTGCCGCCGCGATCGGGATGGAGGACGACGAGGACGGGTTGAGCGACATGGGGAGCGAGCTCTCGGGCGGGAGCGCGGGCAAGCTGCTGGGGCACGTGTCCGGCATCGGCCACGACCCGCGCCAGGACGCGTACGTGGTGCGCGAGGTGAACCCGGAGTGGCGGTTCGCGTACGACAAGCGCCGCACGCTGGACATGGCGGGCGCCGCGAACTGGACCAACCTGCTGGAACTGGATTCCGACAACGCCGTCAACCTGCTGATCGGCGACGCGGGCTACCTGCACGTGCTGGCCCACGCGGACGATCTGCGCCGCGGCGACTTGTCGCGCGTCTGGCTGAACATGGAATCCAGCTGACGGCCGCGCGATCCTCCGCTTCCACACGGCCGCGGAAACACGCTGGACGGCGTCGCTTTCCGTTCCGCTGATCGTCATCCACCGAAACCCCGCCCGTGCGCCGGAGCGGGGTTTCGTAACGATTCAGCTCCGCTCGTCATCCACAACCCGACAAGTTCGATCACCCCCGGGGCCCGGAGCGCGGTCCGCCCCCGGCCGCACGCGTTCCCGTTTTCGCCGCTCCTCTGCTCGCTCCGGGGCACGGTGCCGGTGCGTTCGTCCCGTCCTCGCGCCGCGTCCATCGTGCGGCGCCAGCGAACGGGGCGCGGGACCGGGAATCGCCACGCGGCGGGTGGGCGAACATGGGCGCGCCGATGGTGCCCTCGTGTCCGTCCCGGCGGCCTGTTCCGCCTGCGAAACCGTCGTTTCGGCGGCTCGTGACTTGCCCCGCGGGGCGCCGCTCCCGCGCGTCCAGACCCCCTCAGTCCCACAGGTACGCATGAAGGCTACGATCTTCGGCAGGATCGTGTTCCCGGTTCTGCTGCTGTCCGCCGCCTGCGGCGACGTGTCCTCGCCCGTGCCCGCGACCGAGGAAACCACGCCCGGCGACGCGGCTGGCGACGTTCTCTCCATCGTGAGCGGAAACGCCCAGCTCGGCGAACCCGGCGCGCCGCTGGCCGAGCCCGTGGTCGTCCGCGTCACCCGCGCGGGGCTCCCCGTGGCCGGTGCACGCGTGCGCTGGTCGCTCACGGGCGGCGGCAGGCTGGCCGGCGACGCCACGACCGACGCGAACGGATTTGCCCGCGCGGCCTGGACCCTGGGCGACGCGCCGGAATCCAGCTCGCTCACCGTCTCTCACGGCGAGGCGTTCTCGTCCTTTTTCGCCTTTCCGCGAATCGGAGTGACACGCACGGACATCAAGCTGGTCCGCGTGGCGGGAGACGCACAGACGGGAACGGCGGGCGCACTCCTGGGCCAGCCGCTGGTGGTGAAGGTGATGTCCGGCCGCACCGGAGCCATGGCCGGCGTCAAGGTCCGCTGGACGGTGGAAGGCGGAGGCCGCATCGCGAGCGACTCCGCCTTTTCCGCCGCGGATGGCACCGTCAAGGCACGGTGGACCCTGGGGACGGCGGGCGGCAGCCAGTCCGTGTCGGCCAGTGCGGAGGGGGTGCTGCCAATCGCCTTCGTGGCCACGGCCATCCCCACCACCGGCGAGCCGGTGACGCTGGTCCGCGTCTCGGGCGACGGACAGGGCGCCCGGGTGGGAATGCAGCTTGCCGCGCAGCTGGTGGTTCGGGCGACCAACGGGGGTGGAACGCCGCTGTCCGGCGTGCAGGTAACCTGGAGCGTGCGGACCGGCGGCGGCTCCATCTCCCCCGCCACCATCACCACCGACGGGACGGGACAGGCGTACGCGCGCTGGACCATGGGGCCGGCGAGCGGGCCGGCGACGGCGGCGGCCACCGTGGCGGGCGCGCAGGAAGTCACGTTCAACGCCACCGCCCTCCCCGACAGCCGGGTGTCGGCGCTGGTAAAGGTGCTGGGCGACGGCCAGGCGGAGTGCCCGGGCTGCGGACTGCGGGAAGGGATCCGGGTGATGGCGGTGGACGGGGAAGGAAACCCGGTGCCCAACGCGCCCATCACCTGGACGCCGTCGGCGGGAACCATCTCCTATTCCACCACGGTCACCGACGCCACGGGCACGGCCGGCGCCGGGTGGACGCTGGGAACCACGCCGGGCGTGCAGACGCTTACGGCCTCGTCCGGGCAGGTATCCACCGCGTTTACCGCCACGGCCAGTCTGGGCGGCGACGGCGTGGTGGCCTCCATCGGGTTCAGCGTCGGCAACACCGGCCTGGAGCCGGGCCAGTCCGGCTACGCCAGGGCGACCGCCCTGGACACGCGCGGCCTGGCCGTGCCCTCCGCCGTGCTCACCTGGAGCACCGACGTGCCGGGGATCATCGAGTTCACCGTGACCCCCGTGGGGAGCTACACGGGCCGCGCCACCTTCCGGGCGCTCAAGTACGGTGAGGTGCGCCTTACCGCGTCGGCGGGAGGGCAGAGCAACACCATCCTGATCCGCGTCCGGCCGGACCCCAACAATGGCGGCGGCGGCGGCTCGGCGGTCCGCGGCGCGACGGATTCGGACGCACCCTAGCCCCGTCCTGGAGCCGCGTCACCGCCGCACTCGCGGGATGACGCGCCGGCCATGACCGGCAGAAACCCCGCCCCGGCCCGCGCCGGGGCGGGGTTTCTGTTCATGGGAGTCCGCGAACTCTGTGGCCGATGGCTGCCCGGCCGTCTCCTGGCAAACCGCGCGGCCGCGGGGCGAGCCGCGGGGGAGCTTTCGTGTCGCGGGCACTGCAGTTCATCCTGAGCGCGTTGGCTGAGCACGAACCGCGTTCCCCGCCCGCCGTCGGCGCGCAAGCACTCTATCCGCTCGCGGACCACGTGCTTCGTAGAAAAAGATCGGTCTTGTCATCCTAGTTTATGACGTTTACAATTTTCCCATAGTTCCTTTTGTACCCTTCTGGAAGAGTCTATGAATCGTGGAATCATGCAGGTGGCCTCCGCATTCATGGTCGCGGGAGCGGTAGCCGCGTGTGACGGGCGCTCGGGAGCAGGCGGCAGAGAGCCGGTCGCGATTACCGGAAAGAGAGTTTCGGTCCCCGCATCGCGGGCTCTGCAGCGCGCGACCGGCCTCACGCAGATCCCCCGGCCCCGCGATCCCGGCCAGCTGACCGAGCTGCTGGACCAGCACTACCCGCGGACTCTGCGCGATGCGGGGCGCGTGGGGGCGGTGCTGCTGGACGTGCGGGTGGATGAAACGGGGATCGTGCGCGAGGCGCTGCCGGTTTCGCCGCCGCCGCTGCCAGCCGGGTCGCGCATCCGGGCGGTCGCGCAGGTCACGGACCCCCGCACGGGCAGGACGGTGGAGGAAGAACTGCCGAACGATTACGACATGGCGTTCGCCCCAGCCGCGCAGCAGGCCCTGCTGGCGTCGCGCTTCACGCCCGCAATCCGCGACGGGCAGGCGGTGCCGTACACCGTGCGCATGACGGTGCGGTTCGGGCAGCCGGCACCGCCGCGCTGAACTTCGTGCGGGTACATCACACGATCCCCCATCAACATCATTCTCTTCATGATCACTTCTATGCTTCCCGCCGGCCGGCGGCTCTGGACCAGCGTCGCCGGCGCAGTCGTGCTTACCGCGGTGACGGTTGACCAGGCGCACGCATGCTGGTCGCACTGCGTGGCACATTACGGGGCCATCACGCAGACGTCGCCGGGCGTGTTCCGCGAACTCGTGAGCTGCACGCAGAGCGAAACCAGGGAAGGCCCCGTCTACATCACCTACTTCTACAAGGAATACGACTTCGCTACCGTTTCGGGGTAGGCGCGGGGCGCCGGCGCGGTTCAACGCGGCGGCAACGACGATGGTGGATGTGCGGAACCCTGCTCCGGCCTGTGCCGGGGCGGGGTTGCTGGTCCCGGGAGCGGAATCGATCGGTACTCTTTACACGACGGTATGTGATGGATATTATGCGTCTGGCCGGCAACTCTGCCTCCCCCGTCCCGCCGCCGGCTCTCCCCATCTCCGCACCTTTCTCATCGTCTCCGCAGGAGTTGCCCGATGCGACGCACGCACGCCGTGGTTGCGGTGCTCACGCCGTTCCTTCTCACCCTGCCCGCATGCGACAACGCGGGCAACGCGCGCCCGGCGGAGGGCACGCTGGCCGCCGCGCCCTCCCCGTTGCTGCCGGACACGCTGTGCGCCGATCCCTCCACGCCCAACCAGTTGTGCGCCACCATCCCGCACGAAGTGATGGTCACGCTGGGCGGGGACTATCACGGGCTGGATCCCAAGACCCAGACGCACTTTGACGCGTTCTCGTGGCAGTCGTTCGTGGCGCTCAACTGGCCCGCGGACGGAAGCGGCAATCCGCTCCCCGGCACCTTTGCCGACAACCCCGCCGCGCCGCGCGTGTGGGAAGGCTGGACCGACGCCGCGGTGCTGTTCTGGGGTGACGGCGCGGCCGGTCCGTGCCTGCCGCAGCTGCGCGCCGGCGGCGGAAGAAAGCTGCTGCTGCAGATGGCCAAGAACGGCCAGGTGGTGAATCCGCACGCCACCTTTGACGAAGCCGTGGGCGGTCCGCTGCTGGACCGCAACCTGAACTTTGCCCTGTTCGAAAAGAAGGTGAGTCCGGATGAGGCGGGATACATCCGCGACAGCAGCCTGGTGACGGTGGCGGGGCAGCAGGCCATCGATACCATCAACTTCCCCGCCGGCTCGTACGCGTCGGGAATGACGGGCGGCTCAGTGGGGGCCATGGAGGTCAAGGCGGCTTGGCGCATCCTGCAGCCGCAGTCCGGCGACGACACCACGCGCTACTATCATCGCGAAGCGGTGATCCACGTCCCCGCGGAGAACAGCCCGACCGGCACCCCGTTCTGCATCAACGCTACCGTGGGGCTCGTGGGCATCCACATCATCCACAAGACCGGGCGCTTTCCCGCGTGGGTGTGGAGCACGTTCGAGCACGTGGACAACGCGCCCGAGTGCCTGGGCGAAAAGAACTGCACCGCCGATCCCAAGGTGCGGTACTCGTTCTACAACCCCGCGTGCGACACCACCTGCAAGCTCAACACGCAGCTGCGCGGCAACCAGTTCCTGCAGGACAGTTCGTTCATCTGGAACAAGACGGCGCCCTACGGATCGCGGTACGCGTGGGGAGGGCGGTTCGGGTCGCAGCTGGGGCGGACGCAGGCGCTGTACGTGCCCACGGACTCCATGAACACGTACTGGCGCGGGCAGATGGGGAACAGCGTGTGGCGCAACTACCGGCTGATCGGGAGCCAGTGGCAGGCCATCGTCCCGGGCTTCCCCAAATCCGACACCAGCAGCGCGCCGGCCATCCTGGGCAACACCACGCTGGAAAGCTACATCCCCGACAACTCGTCGTGCATCGGCTGCCACTCGTTCGCCACCACGGCCGACGACTCGGTCAAGAGCGCGGACTTCAGCTTTCTGCTGGGAATGGCGGGCGAGAAGCCTTCGATGATGGCGTCGCCCCGCTTCAACCGGGCGGGCGGCTCGCGCCCCGCCGCGCCCGCGGAGTACGCCCCTCGCCAGCCCGCGGCCCCCGCGCGCCCGGCACCTCCGGCGGCGGCGCCTGGCACGCGCAGGCGGTAACCCCGCGCCGCGCGGGATGACGAAAGAGGCCCCGGAACCCTCTGGCTCCGGGGCCTCTCCGCGTCCGGGCGCTCGTGAAGACGTTTGGAACGGACGGAATCGCGGCCGAGTCCGCGAAGGCGGACTTCGTGTTTTTCGAGGCGCGGTTTCAACCGCCGGGGCCGATCCGCCGCCGACCCGCACGATCCGTATCCCGGCGATCTCGGTCCCTGTCCACCTTATTGCGAACCGCCGATTGTGAACCAGAGCGCATCAGGGTGTAAACCGGCGCGCACGTTCTCCCGCGGAACGCTCGCGGTTAGAATGCCTTCCCGGAAGCGGCGGAGTGCGCCCTCCATCCACGCCGCGGGACGGAGCGGCCGGGCCGCGGGGCTGGCCGGATCGTACGTCTGTACGCGAGATTGGCGAGAGCAGCGCGGTTTGATGGCAGGGCGAGGCGCGCACCCCGCGACGCCCAGAGGCGAACAGGAGATCCGCAATGAACCACGAGATGGACGAGAACGCGGCATCCGGGCTGACGCCCGACGAGGAGGCGCTGCTGGACCAGATGCCCTGGCTGGAAGAAGCCGGCATCTCCCGCCGCGCCTTCGTGGGGCACGCCATCGCGGGCGGCCTGGGGCTGTTCGCCACGGACCTGCTGGAAGTGGAAAAAGCGTTCGCCTCGCTGGCCCCCTCGCCCGGCGCCGTGTACGCGGGGCAGGCGATGGAGAACATCGTCCGCGTCCTGCTGAACATCAACGGCGAAGCCAAGCCGCTGGAGATCGACTCGCGCGTCGTGCTGCTGGACGCCCTGCGCGAGCGGCTGCAGCTCACCGGCACCAAGAAGGGGTGCGACCAGGGCCAGTGCGGCGCCTGCACAGTCATCGTGGACGGAAAGCGCGTGCTCTCGTGCCTGACGCTGGCCGCCAGCGTGGAGGGAAAGCAGATCAGGACCATCGAAGGGCTGGCGGAGGGCGATGAACTGCACCCCATGCAGGCCGCCTTCATCAAGTACGACGGATTCCAGTGCGGATACTGCACGCCGGGGCAGATCTGCTCCGCCGTGGCCCTGCTGGACGAGGCGCGCCGCGGCGACGTGAGCCACGTGACGGAAGACGTGTCCGCCAGCACCACCCGCCTGAGCGACGACGAAATCCGCGAGCGGATGAGCGGCAACATCTGCCGCTGCGGCGCCTATCCCAAGATCGTGGCCGCGATCCAGGAAGTGCATTCCGGCCGTGAGACGCAGCACACCTGGGCGATCGTGGACGAAACCAGGCTGGCCATGGTGAGACGGGAAATCGCCGATGAGACCGTTTAAGTACGTCCGCGCGGACGACCCGCGCGCCGCCGCCAGCGCGGTGGCCGCCAATCCCCGCGCCAAGTTCCTGGCCGGCGGCACCAACCTGCTGGACCTGATGAAGGAGGACGTGGAGCGTCCCGACGAACTCGTGGACCTCACGCGTCTGCCGCAACTGGCGGAGATCCGCGCGGCGGGCGGCGGCGTCTCCCTGGGCGCGCTGGCGAAGAACGCGGACACCGCCAACCATCCGCTCATCCGCCAGAACTACCCGCTGCTCACGCAGGCCATTGTCGCGGGCGCCTCGGCGCAGCTGCGCAACATGGCCACCAACGGCGGCAACCTGCTGCAGCGCACGCGGTGCATGTACTTCTACGATCCCGCCACGCCGTGCAACAAGCGCGAGCCGGGAACGGGGTGCAGCGCGCTGCGCGGCCTCAACCGCATGCACGCCATCCTGGGGTGGAGCGAGCAGTGCGTGGCCACCTATCCCGGCGACATGGCCAACGCCCTGTACGCGCTGGACGCCGTGGTCCGCGTGCGCGGGGGCGACGGGGCGGAGCGGACGATCCCCATCCAGCAGTTCCACCGCCTGCCGGAAGACGCGCCGCACCGCGACAGCACGCTGGCTCATGGCGAACTGATCGTTTCCATCGACCTGCCGCCGTCGCCGTTCGCGCGCAACTCGCACTACCTCAAGGTCCGCGACCGCGCATCGTACGCGTTCGCGCTGGTGGCGGTGGCGGCGGGGCTGGAGATGGAGGGCGGAACCATCCGCGACTCCCGCGTGGTGATGGGCAGCGTGGCGCACAAGCCGTGGCGCAGCGAGGAGGCCGAGGCGGTGCTCGCCGGCGCGCCGGCCACGGAGGCCAGCTTCACGCGCGCGGCGGAGGCGGCGCTGGCGGATGCGCGGCCGCTGGAGCACAACGGCTACAAGGTGGAGTTGGCGAAGCGGGCCGTCGTACGTGCGCTGATGCGCGCGGCCCGGCTGGCTTGACCGGTCGATAAACCCCTCGGAGACAATCGGATGACCAGGATTATCGGCAAGGAAACCAGCCGCGTGGACGGCGTGGCCAAGGTGACGGGAAAGGCGAAGTACGCCGCGGAGTTCCAGGTGCCCGATCTGGCGTACGGCTTCATCGTCCTGGGCACCATCGCCAAAGGGACGATCACGGCGATGGACACGCGCGAGGCGGAGGCGTCGCCCGGCGTGCTGCGCGTGCTCACGCACCTGAACGCGCCGCGGCTGGGGCCCAAGCAGTCCACGGAAGAAGCGCCGCCCACGGCCCGCCGCGAGCGCGACAAGTCGTTCCGGGCGCTGCAGTCGGACCAGATCTTCTTCAACGCGCAGCCGGTGGCGCTGGTCGTGGCGGAAACGTACGAGCAGGCGCGGCACGCCGCGCGGCTGGTGCGCGTCACCTATCGCGAGGAGCCGCACCACACCGACACGGAAACGGCGCAGGGGCGCGCGCGTCCTCCGTCGCAGGGGCGGCCGCAGACGCCGCGCGGCGACCCGGACACGGCGCTGCGCGACGCGGAGGTCAAGGTCGTGGCGGAGTACCACATCCCCATCGAGCACCACAATCCCATGGAGCCGCACGCGTCCATCGCGGTGTGGCAGGGCGACCGGCTGACCGTCTTCGACAAGACGCAGACGGTGTTCACGGTGCGCACCCACCTGGCCTCCGGCTTCGGCATCCCCGAGGCGAACGTGAGCGTGGTGTCGCCCTTCGTGGGCGGCGCGTTCGGCTCGTCGCTGCGCCCCCACTACCATCCCGCGCTCACGGCCATGGCGGCGCGCGAGATCCGGCGGCCGGTAAAGGTGGTGCTCACGCGGCGGCAGATGTACACCGCGCACGGCTACCGCCCGCACACGGTGCAGCGCATCGCGCTCGGCGCGGACCGCGCGGGCCGGCTGTCGGCCATGATCCACGAGGCGGTGCACAACACCAGCAGCTTCGAGGAGTTTTCAGACGACACCACCGGCTTTACGCGGCAGGTGTACGCGTGCCCCAACCTGAGCGCGCCGCTGCGCGTTACCCAGACGGACCTGCCCACGCCCACGTGGATGCGCGCGCCCGGCGCGGTGAGCGGGATGTTCGCGCTGGAGTCGGCCATGGACGAGCTTTCGTACGCGCTGCGGATGGACCCACTGGCGCTGCGGCTGGCCAACTACGCCGAGACGGACCCGGAAAGCGGCAAGCCGTTCAGCAGCAAGGCGCTGCGCGAGTGCTACCGGCTGGGCGCGGAGAAGTTCGGGTGGAAGGACCGCAACCCGGAGCCGCGCTCCATGCGCGACGGGCGGCTGCTGGTGGGGTGGGGAATGGCGACCGGCGTGTGGGGCGCCATGCAGATGCCGGCGACGGCGCGCATCACCTTTCGCGCGGACGGCACGGCGCACGTGGCCAGCGGCACCAGCGACATCGGCCCGGGCACGTACACGGTGATGACCATGATCGCCGCGGAGTACCTGGGGCTGAACCTGGAGCAGGTGGAGTTTGAACTGGGCGACACGCGCTTTCCGCAGGCGCCGTCGCAGGGCGGATCGTGGACCACGTCCAGCGTGGGCTCCGCGGTGTACGGCGCGGCGCTGGCCGTCACCGGGCGGCTGCTGGCGCTGGCCAACCGCGACACGTCCTCTCCGCTGCGGGGCGCGGCGGCGGCGGACGTGGAGATGCTGGAGGGACGGCTGCGCCTCAAGGCCGATCCGTCGCGCTCCGTGTCCATCGCGGAGGTGATGCGGCGCAACGACCTGGCGGAGATCACGGAGACGTACGAATCCAAGCCGTCGCCCGAGCGCGACAAGTACGCGCTGCTGGCGCACGGCGCGCAGTTCGTGGAGGTCAAGGTGGACCCGGACCTGGGCACGGTGCGCGTCACCCGCGCCATCGAGGTCACGGCGTGCGGCAAGATCATCAATCCCAAGGCGTCGCACAGCCAGGAGATCGGCGGCGTGGTGTGGGGAATCGGGATGGCGCTGCAGGAAGCGACGGAGATCGACCATCGCTACGGGCGCATCATGAACCCCAACCTGCAGCACTACCACGTTCCGGTGAACGCGGACGTGCACATGATCGAAACGCTCTTCGTGGAAGAAGACGACACAATCGTCAACCCGCTGGGGGTAAAGGGGATGGGCGAGCTGGGGATGGTGGGCATTCCGGCGGCGATCGCCAACGCGGTCTTCCACGCCACGGGAAAGCGCATCCGCGAGCTGCCCATTACGCCCGACAAGCTGCTGTAGGCGGATACTGGAACCGCGGGGAGCCATGAACGAAGTACAGGCATTGCTCGATGCGTGGGACGCGGCGGCCGCATGCGGGGAGCCGTGCGCGGTGGCGACGGTGGTGGACGTGGATGGCTCCGCGTACCGCCGCCCCGGCGCGCGCATGCTGGTGTCCGCCGCGGGGGCGACCTCCGGCACCATCAGCGCGGGGTGCCTGGAGGGCGACGTGGTGGAGCACGCGCTCTCCGTCATACGCGGCGGCGCGGCGAAAGTGGTGGAGTACGACACCGCGTCCACGTCGGAGGAGGTGGCGTGGGGGCTGGGCCTCGGCTGCGGCGGCGTGGTCCGCGTGCTGATCGAGCCGCTTGCCGCCGGGTCGCTGCACCTGGATGCGCTGCGTGGTTCGCGCGAGGCGGCGGACGACGCGGACGGCGTGATCGTGGCGACCGTGTTCGATCACGTGCCGTCGCCGTTTTCCTCGGTCGACGCGCGGATTTCGCCGGGCGCGCGGCTGGTGATCGGGCGGGACGGGGGCGTACGGATCGAGGGGATGGATGGCGCGACGGCGTCCGTCGTGGAGCGCGAGGCGCGCGCGCTGGCGGCAGACGGGATCACCGCCGTTGCGCGATCGATCGATGTGGAGGGCGGGACGGTGCGCGTGCTGATCGAGACGCTGGCGCCGCCGGTTCCGCTCATCGTCTTCGGCGCGGGACAGGATGTGCTGCCGGTGGTGGAACTGGCGCGCGGGCTGGGCTGGATCACGGAAGTGGTGGACACGCATGCGCGTCCGATCAGCCACACCCGCTTCGCCGCCGCGGACCGGGTGACGCTCGCGCGCCCGGACGAGGTGCAGGCGCATGTCCGCATCACCCCCGCGACGATGGCGCTGGTGATGTCGCACGACTATGCGCACGACCGGGCGGTGTTCGATGTGCTGCTCGCCTCGCCGGCCCGCTACATCGGGGTCATGGGCCCGCGCGAACGGTCGCAACGGATGCTGGCGGAACTGGGGCTGGACGGCGGGCGGGCGGATCTTGCGCGGCTGCATTCGCCCATCGGGCTGGACATCGGGGCCAACTCGCCGGCGGAGGTGGCGCTTTCCATCATCGCGGAGATGCGCGCGGCGCTGGACGGCCGGCGCGGCGGCATGCTGCGCGACCGCCCGGGCCCCATCCACCGCGACGCGGATCCGCCGGAATGCGTGCCGGTTTCGCGGGGACACCTGCGGTCCGTGGCCGCGGCGTGAGTCCGGCTGATTGATGACGAGCCCGTCCGAGCGTGGTTCACCAAGCATCGGCGCGGTGATTTTGGCCGCGGGTTCGTCGTCGCGGATGGGCACGCCCAAGCAGGCGTTGCGGCTGCACGGCGGCAGCCTGCTGCGGCGGACGGCCCTCGCCGCGCTGGACGCGGGGTGCGCTCCGGTGATTGTGGTGACGGGCGCAAACGCGGAGGTTTCGCGTGGCGAGATCGAGGGCCTGGATGTCGTGGAGGCGTTCAACCCCGCGTGGGAGATGGGGATGGGCTCGTCCGTCCGCACGGGGATGGAGGCGCTGGACCGCGTGGGGCCCGATGTAGAGACTGCGGTCCTCCTCGTCTGCGATCAGCCGCACGTGACGGCGGACGTCGTGCTCGGGCTCATCGCGGCGCACGTGCACGCCGCGCGTCCCCTGACGGCGTCCGCGTACGGCGGGGCGGCGGGCGTGCCGGCGGTGTTCAGCCGCGCGCTCTTCGGCGAGCTTCGCGCGATTGAAGGCGCGGCGGGCGCGCGCGAGGTGATCCGGCGGCACGCGGCGTCGGCGCACCTCGTCCCCTTCGCGCTGGGCGAGGTGGATGTGGATACGCCGGAGGACTTTGCGCGCGTGTCCGCCGAGGCGGAGCGGGGAAGCGGCGCGGGCGTGCGGGACGGGTAAAACGGTTCAGTGTCTGTCCGGCTATGGGTTGGGAGAGAGTGGGACGCCAGCCCGGGTGTGCTGTGGAAAGCTCCGTGCAGCGCCGGGCTGGGAGGCCCCTCCCCGTGCAAACTGCCGCACGGAGAGGGGAGACTTCGGTTGCGTGAAAAATCGGTCGGAACGCACCGGAGTCTCCGCCGCAGCCCGCGAAGGCGGGCTTCGTGTTTTTCGAGGCGCGGTTTCAACCGCCGGGGCCGATCCACGCCCACCGCCCCGATCCACGCCGATTCACGCCGACGCTCGCTGGCGTGCACGATCTTGTCTCCATCATCCAGCTTCGCAGCGTCCATCAAGCCCGGCGACGATCACAGAAGAGAGCCCCGGGCCGTGGTGGTCCGGGGCTCGATTTTTAATCCACGAACTCACCGGCCGCGGGCGCCGATGATCGGCCGGATGTGCTCGCTGTGCACTGGGAGCGAGCGCCCCGCGGTGCCCGGGCGCGAGCGGATGGCGTGCTTCGTGCCAAGCGGGGAGCCCGCCCGCACCTTTCGGGGCCGCTACATCACTGTATCAAGGAGAAAGTCGTGATGACTACGACCACGCGCACGATCGCGAAGTTTGCACTGATCATGGCCATCATCCCCGCGGCGCAGGCGTGCGGCACAACCCGCACCGTCGCCGCCGGAGCCGTCGCGGCCGGTGCCGCCGTCGCCGAGAACCAGAACGCCACCGCGACCATCAACGCGCCCATCTCCGAGGTGGACCGCCGTGCCCGCGCCGTCCTGTCGTCCATGGGCATGACCGTCACCGGCGCCGACTTCGACAACGAAGCCCGCCAGCGCGAGTACGATGCGCGTTCCGGCGACAACGTGGCGCACATCAAGCTCGAGGCGGAAGGCTCGTCCACCGAGGTTTCGGTGAGCTACCGCACCGGCAGCGTGAACTACAGCGAGTCGCGCGCGCGCGACATCCTGAGCCGCATCCAGTCGCAGCGCTGATCCACCGCCGCTGTCGATCGAAAAGAGCCCCGGACCTTCGCGGTCCGGGGCTCTTTCACATCCGCGAGCCCCATCCACCCGGAACCCGCTTCGGCCGACCGCCATCCCCACAGAGGCCGGCCATCCACCCCCGGCGGTTCCCCCCCGCGTACCTCCGCGAACCCCCGCGACCTCCGCGTGAACGCCGTTGACGGGCCCGCGGACAAACGAAAGCGGGGCCGCCACGAATGGCGGCCCCGCTCTGCATCATCCAGCGATGTCGGTCAGACCGCGCGACGGCCCGTGATGACGCGCCAGGCGATCACGATCACCGCGACGATGATGAGCACCCAGGCGATCTGGCCCAGCGCGCCGATCACGCCGCCCACGCCCAGGCCGCCGATGAGCAGCAGCACGATGGCGAGCAGGAGAATCATGTCCATGGGTCGGTCCTTTATCGAGGTGTGCACTTGGCAGACTGCTTCCGTTACAGCCAATGACAAGGCAGTTCGCGTGCCACATGCCCGAATTCGCGCAGCGGGTGCACGGCGCGGCGCGGGATTGCCCGTTCCCCGCGCCTGCCGATAAGTTGTCCGGCTATGCCGAATCTCAGACTGGCCCAGGTTCCTCCCGGTTCGCAGGACCTGCTGGCCGACGACGTGCGCCTTCGCCGCACCGTGCAGCGCGTGTGGTTTGACCTCGCCGAGGCGAGCGGATACCGAGAGGTGATTCCGCCCACCTTCGAGTACGAAGAGGTCTTTACCCTCGCGGGAACGCAGCTCGCCAACGAGCTCATCCGCTTTGTGGACCGTGACGGGCGGCTGGTGGCGCTCCGCGCGGACTTCACCAGCGCCATCGCGCGCATGGCCGCCACGCGCCTGCGCGACGCCGAGCCGCCGCTGCGCCTGTCGTACGCGGGCAAGGTGTACCGCCAGCGCCCCGAAGGCGGCGGCCACGCCCGCGAAACCTTTCAGCTGGGCGCCGAGCTCATCGGCAGCGCCGGGCCGGACGCGGACGTGGAAACGCTGCGGCTGGCCATCGGGCTGCTGCGCGCGCTGCGGGTGCGCGACTTTCAGATCAACCTGGGCGACATCCGCTTCGTGCAGCCGCTGCTGACCGGGCTGGACGAGGAAGAGGCGGAGTCGCTGCGCAGCGCCATCGACCGCAAGGATCGCGCGGCGCTGGCGGACGGCGCGCGCCGGTACGGGGCTCCGGCCGCCGTCGCCCGCGCGCTGGTGGAGCTGCCGGAATTGATCGGCCGCGGCGAGGTGCTGCTGCGCGCGCGGTCGCTTGCGTCGGGACCGGAAGCGGAGGCGGCCATCGAGCGGCTGCGCGCCATCGATGCGCTGCTGACGGAAGAGGAAAGGGCGCACGTGGTGTACGACCTGGGCGAAATCCGCGGGCTGGGCTACTACACGGGGATGCAGTTCGAGGTGTTCGTCGCCGGGCTGGGCCGCGCGGTGGCGTTCGGCGGGCGGTACGACGGCCTGCTGGCGCGCTTTGGGGCGGATCGTCCGGCGGTCGGCTTCGCGCTGGAAACGGATGCGCTGGCCACCGTGCTCACGGAGGCCCTGTGACCGGCCGGCCGCTGCGCATTGCGCTCCCCAAGGGGCGGATGATGGACGAGGCGCTGCTGCTGTTCGGCCGCGTGGGCTCGGAGATCGACGCCGAGGCGCGCGACTCGCGCCGCCTCATCCTGCCCAGCGCGGACGGGCGCTTCGAGTTCCTCCCCGTAAAGAGCGGCGACGTGCCGATCTACGTGGAAAGCGGCGTCGCGGACGCGGGCGTCGTGGGGCTGGACGTGCTGGAAGAGGGGCAGCAGGACGTGCTGCGCCCGCTGGACCTGGGCTTTGGCGGATGCATGCTGGCCGTGGCGGCGCCGGCGGACGCGGCGTATCCGCTGCTTCCCGGCGGAACGATGCCGCGCGTGGCCACCAAGTACGTGGAAAGCGCCCGCAGGTTCTTTGCGCAGAAGGGGATGCAGGTGGAGCTGATCCGCATCTCCGGCTCGGTGGAACTGGCGCCGCTACTGGGCTTGGCCCACTGGATCGTGGACCTGGTGCAGACGGGCCGCACGCTGGCAGAGAACGGATTGACCGTCGTCGAAAAGGTTTCCGATTCCACCGCGCGGCTCATCGTCAACCGCGCCAGCCACAAGCTGCGGCTGGACGAGCACCAGCGGCTGATCGCGGATCTCGCGGGCGCGCTGGAAAAAAGTGCGTGAGTGCTGTGTGCGTGAGTGCGTCAGTGCTCGCGCTGGGACGGGATTCTGAGCACCGGGCACTTTCTGATGGACGGATCGTTGAACATCAAGACTCTCCGCGTCTCGCCGCCGTACCGCGAACTGCGCGACCTGGCCGCCGGCGCGTCCACGGACGACGCGGCGCTGCGCGAGTCCGTCGCGGGCATTCTGCGCGACGTGGCGGACCGCGGCGACGCGGCGCTGCTGGAGTACACGGCGCGCTTCGACCGCTTTGACGCCGGGGACGCGGCGGGGCTGCGCATCGGCGCGGACGCGCTGGCGCGGGCCGCGGCGGAGGTGGACCCCGCGCTGCTGGACTCTCTCCGGCGCGCGGCGGAAAACGTGCGCGCGTTCCATGAGAAGCAGCGCGAGCACGGCTATCTGGACGTGGAGGCGGACGGCTCGCTGCTGGGCCAGCGCGTGGCGCCGCTGCGCCGCGTGGGCATCTACGTGCCCGGCGGGCGCGCAGCCTATCCGTCGTCCGTGCTGATGAACGCCATTCCGGCGTCCGTGGCCGGTGTGGACGAGATCGCCATGGTCACGCCCACGCCGGACGGCGAGGTTCTGCCCGTCGTCCTCGCCGCCGCGCACGTAGCGGGGGTGACGGAGGTGCTGCGGATCGGCGGGGCGCAGGCGGTGGGCGCACTGGCGTACGGCACGGAAAGTATCGGCCGCGTGGACAAGATCGTCGGTCCCGGCAACAAGTGGGTAGCGGAGGCCAAGCGCCAGGTGTTCGGCCGCGTGGACATCGACATGGTCGCGGGCCCGTCGGAGATCCTGGTGATCGCCGACGACGCGGCGGACCCGGTGCACGTGGCCGCGGACATGATCGGCCAAGCGGAGCACGATCCGGACGCCATCGCCTGGCTGGTGACGACCTCCGCCGCGCTGGCCGAAGCCGTCCCCGCGGCGCTGGAGGAGCTGCTGGCGCGCAACCCGCGGCGCGACGTGGCCCGGGCCGCGCTGCGCGACTGGGGCGCCATCATCCTGGTGGACGATCTGGAGCAGGCGGCGGAAGTGGCGGACCTGCGCGCGCCGGAGCACCTGGAACTGCTCGTGCGCGAGCCGCTGGCGCTGGCGGGGCGCATCCGCAACGCGGGGGCGATCTTCCTTGGCGCCAACAGCCCGGAGCCCATGGGCGACTACTTCGCGGGCCCCAACCACGTGCTGCCCACGGGCGGAAGCGCGCGGTTCGCCAGCCCGCTGGGCGTGTACGACTTCGTGAAGCGCACCAGCCTGATCGGCCTGTCCGCGGCGCGGCTGCTGCGCGACGCGCCGCACGTCATCCGCCTGGCGGAAAGTGAAGGGCTGTTCGGCCACGCCGAGGCGGTGCGCGTGCGGACGGAGCGGTAGGGAAGCTGCAGGGCGGGGCAGAGGACGATCGGGGGCGCGCGGCTGCCGGTGTGGCCCTCACCCCGCGTGCTGCGCACGACGACCCTCTCCCACGAACAGATGTGGGAGAGGGAGCACACCCCAGGATCGTGTGCTTCGGATGGAGTTGATCGCGATCGAACTGCGCATTCCAGAGGGTGAGCGAGGAGGTGTGATGGCGGGCCCTCACGATCCGGAAGAGCGACTTCGCGCCGCGGTGCAGCATCTGTCGCTCTCTGCAGATGCGGCTCTGGCCCGGCTACCGTCCGTTGTCGTTCGCGCGGACGAACTCGCGCTCAACTTCGCGGACGGCCTGCTTTCCGCCGGTGTGCACGCCGGGTTGACTGACGCGCAACGGAACGCACTCGGCGCTTTGGATGGTCAACTGGAAGCGATGTCCGGGACGGAGAACGATGCGCTGTGGACCGACGATGCCGTCCGTGTTTCGGCGGAATGGGCGTCGGTTCGGAGGCTTGCAGGGGAGGTGCTCACCGCGTTCGGCTGGCCGCGAGTGCCGCCCGGCGACCCTGGGCACCGCTACATCCCCGGTTCCTGAGCCGAACTGGTCTTTCGCACTCACGCACTTACGCACACAGCACTCACGCACTGCCTTGAACGTTCTCTACTCCGTCATCGCCGAAGAAGCCAACCTGCGCCACGACGGGCGCATGGACGTCAGCGGCATCTTCCATGAGCTGTACGCGCCGGGCTTTCCCGCGCAGCAGGAACGGCTCACCCTCGTGGTCACCATGGAGTGGGCCGCGGAGGAACGCGGGTCCATCGACTTCAGCGTCAACCTGCTGGACCCGGCGCGCAGCCCCGTGCTCACCATCAACGCGCAGACGCAGGTGGAGGATCAGTACGCCATCCACCGCGCCGCCCGCACGCAGATGGCCATCCCTATGGACGGCATCGTCTTTCCCACGCCCGGTACGTACCAGTTCGAGCTGACCGTGGGCGAGCACAAGGAAGACCTCGCCAAGATCTACCTGATCGAAGACGCCAACGCGCACTGACCGCGGCGGCAGGGCAGGGAACCACCTTGATTGCGACTTCCGGGCGCGGCGGCACCATGCCGCCGCGCCCGGTCCGCGTTTGGGAGGATGCGAATCGGCAGGCGCGCGTCCGTCCAATCAGGCAATCGTTTCCGTTCTCACCTGTCCTGAAGGCAGACGATGTACGAGCGCCGCGATGTCTGGACGCTGAGCGATGAACATCCCTGGCACCCCACGCTGGAGTGGTACGCCCGCGCGGTGGATGAACTGCGCGCCCGCCCCGCCTCCGATCCCGCCAGCTGGGAGTACCTGGCCGCCATCCACGGCCGCAGGCCCGGCGCGTGGCCGCCGGGGGCCACCTGGAACCAGTGCCAGCACGGCAACTGGTTCTTTCTCCCCTGGCACCGCGTCTACCTGCACTACTTCGAGACAGTCGTGCGCCAGGCCGTCCGCACGCTCGGCGGCCCGGCGGACTGGACGCTTCCGTACTGGGACTACAGCGACGCCCGACAGCCCAACGCGCGCCGGCTTCCACCCGCCTTTCGCGAGCCGCACCTTCCCGGCGGAACGCCCAATCCGCTCTTTACCACCGAGCGTGATCCGCGGATGAACGCCGGCGAGGAGCTTGGCCGCGGCGCCGTGGATGTAGCGCCCGCGCTCAGGCCGCGCGGCTTTGAACTGGGTGCGGGCCGCCCCGGCTTCGGCGGCGCGCGTCCGCCGGCCGAGCACGGCGAGGGATCGCTGGAAAACGTGCCGCACGGCGCCGTGCACATGGGTGTCGCGGGCCCGCGCGATGGGTGGATGGGCCGCTTCGCCACCGCCGGGCTGGATCCCGTGTTCTGGCTGCACCACGCCAACATCGACCGGCTGTGGGAGGTGTGGCGCGGAATGGAGGGCCACGACGACCCCGCGGACGCGGCGTGGCTGAATGCGCGGTTCACCATCGGCCACGGCTCGCACGCGGTTTCGCTCGCCACGCGCGACGTGCTGGACGTGTCGCGCCCGCCGCTGGGCTACCGGTACAGCAGCCTCGCTCCGCCGGAAGGCGTGCTGGATGTGCGGCTGGATGCGAGGCCGCTCCCCAAGCGACGGACGCGCACTGAGTGGAAGCGCGTGATGCCGGCCGAGATGGTGGGCGCCAGCGACGCGGCCGTCCCGCTCGGCGCGTCCCTCAGCGAGGTGCAGTTCGCCATCGAGGCGCCGCGGAAAGGCGGGTTCAAGGTCGCGCGCGTGGATGACGCGGGCGAGCCCGAGGTTTTTCTGAAGGTGGAAAACGTCCGCGGGCTCGAGCTGGCGGCCGGCGGATACGTGCTCTACCTCGCCCTTCCCGCCGCCTCCAGCCCGGACGATCACCCCGAGCGCCGCGCGGGGGAGATCTCGCTGTTCGGCGTGCGCGAGGCGTCGGCGGCGGACGGCGAGCACGGCGGCAGCGGGCTGACCTTTACGCTCGACGTCACAGAGGTGGCACGCGTGCTCCGCGAGGCGGGCGACTGGAGCCCGGACCGGCTCCGCGTGACCTTTGTCCCCGTTCAGCGCGGCGTGGAAGACGAGGTCGTGGATGGGGACGTGCGGGTGGGGCGCGTCAGCGTGTTCCAGGCATGAGCACGGCGGCGTTGCGGCGCCTGGCGTGGATGCACCCGGAGTGGTGGATCGTCCTCGCCGCCGCCGCCGCCTGGATCGCGCTCGCCGTCATCCCGCATCCCTCCGCGCACACGCACGCCGCTGTGCATCTCCATGCCGCGCAATCGGTTGATGCCGATCAGCCAGCACATCTCCACACCGCTCATCCGGTCGATGGAAGCGCCGGCATGTCCAGCGGTATGGTGATGACCCGCGGTGCGGGGATGGCCGACGGCACGGGGACGACAGGCGCAACGGGGATGACGCGCGGTGTGGGGGCGATTGACGGTGCGGGGATGAGTGGTGCAGGGATGACCGACGGAGTGGCGCCGATGATTGGCGGCGCGGGGACGACCGGGGGCGCCAGGATGACAGTCGGCGCGGGAACGTTTGCCGACATCGGCGCGTTGATTCTGCGGGCCGCGCTGATGATCATGGCGATGATGCTGCCGCTGGTGCTGGCGAACGTGCGCCACGCCGCGTTCTCCAGCCTGAGCGCGCGCAGGCACCGCGCGATCGCCGGCTTTGTCGCGGGATTTCTGGCACTCTGGATTCCAGCGCAGCTTCTGATCGAGGGCGCGGCCGCCGTGCTGGGCTCGTACGCCGGATGGCTCGCGGCCGCGGCCGTCGTCGGGCTGGCCGCGGCCGCGTGGGAAGCATCGCCGATGCGCAGAACGCGGGCTCGGCGGTGCCATGCGACGGCTCCGCTCGCCCCGCGCGGCTGGCGCGCCGACGCGGACTGCATCCGCTACGGCGTCATGACCGGCCGCCACTGCGTGGTCTCATGCTGGGTGCTGATGGCGCTCTGTTCGGCGGCCGGGCACGCACTTCCCGTCATGGGCGCGGTGTTCGCGCTGCAATGGGCGGCGCGCGACGCGCGGTGGAATGCGCTGCGGTGGACCGCCGCCGTCCTGGTCGCGGTCTCGGTCGCGGACGCCGGCCTGCTCCGCGCGTGATGGGAACCGCGCGGAGGATGCCGCGCGTGGATCAGTCCAGCGACGCCTCCAGCCCGCGCAGAACGCCCATCCACCCGTCCCTGGCCTTGCCGGTGATTTCGGCCATGCCGGCGCCCATCTCGTGCGTCAGCGTCAGTTCGCACCCGTGCTCCAGCGGCGCGATGTCGACGGTGACGCGGTCGGCGGCGGATGAGTACGCCGGGACGGAAAAGGTAAAGGCGAGCCGCCGCGGCCGATCCATCTCCAGGTACTCGCCCGCGTGCTCCACCTCCTCGCCGCCGCGCCGCTCCACGATGGAGTAGCGTCCGCCCACGCGCGCGTCGATCTGCACGCGTACCATCTCGCCCGCCGGTGTCGCAAAAAGCCAGCGTCCGGCCGTGGCCGGGTTGAGCCACGCGTCGAACACGCGCTCTGCGGACGCGGTGAAGCGGTGACGTACCTGAACCATGACCGGCGTCTGCGCGTTCATGTCTGTTCGGTGAGCGGGGTGGATGGGGAACGCTCGGCCGCGTCTTCGGCCTGGAGGATGGCGTCGAGCGCGTGCAGTTGGGCGGACCACCGCGTGCGATGCGTTTCGATCCACGCGGCGGCCTCGTCCAGCGGCGCGGGATCGAGCGACAGGAGGTGCTCGCGCCCGGAGCGGCGGCGGCGCACCAAGCGCGCGCGCTCCAGCACGCGGATGTGCTTGGAAATGGCGTTCAGCGACATGGCGAAGGGCCGGGCCAGGTCGGTGACGCGCGCCTCGCCCCCGGCAAGCCGCTGCAGAATCGCCCGCCGCGTGGGATCGGCGATCGCCATCAGCGTGTCGTCCAGCGGCTGCGACTGCGGGGCTGGTGGATGATGCTCAACCATGCGGTTGAATATATGGGCGCGCGGGTGCCGGGCAAGGGTTCTCAATCCGGCGTGCAATCCTCCGCGTCAGGAGGACGAATGCGGGGGGATCGTGCCGGGCACAACGATTCGCTCATGCGGATAGAGGCCCCCATCCCCGGCCCTTCCCCCAAAAAACCCTGGGGGAAGGGAGACCTCAGCGCGAGGGCGGAGGTCGGAGCGCGTCGGCGGCTGACATCCGGCGGCTGAACCGCGCCTCGAACACGCGAAATTCGTCTGCGCGGACTGTCCTCGCCGCTGATTGTGCGTCCCCAATGCAGTTGAAGCCCCGAACGGCGCCTGTGGGCGTCGTGTCGGGGCTTCCCGCTGTTCGAGCGGCGGATTCATTGGCTCAACGGACTCCGCTCACATCGGCCACTCTCCGTCCCGCGCCAAACCGTCCGCCCGCCCCAACCCTCCCCCAGTCTTTTTTGGGGGAGGGTGGGCGAGTAGTACGAGCCCGGGTGGGGGCCGCCCGCGAACTACGCCGCCAGCAGCGCGTCCACCTCGCGCAGTTCATCCGCCGTGAGCTTCCACCCCGCGGCGGCGGCGTTGGCGTGAACCTGCTCCGGCCGCGTCGCGCCCGCAATCACCGACGCCACCGCCGGCCGCGCCAGCAGCCACGAGAACGCCAAGTCCAGAATCGTGTGCCCGCGCCCCTCGGCAAAGCCGATCAGCCGCTCCACGATCTCCAGGTTCTGCTCCGAAAGCAGGCTGCCGTACCGTCCGCCCTCGCCGATGCGCGTGTCGGTGGGCACGGGCGCGCCGCGGCGGTACTTGCCCGTCAGCAGCCCGCTCGCGAGCGGAAAATACGGAATGAAGGCCACGTCCGTACGCTCGCACTCCGCCAGCACGCCGTCCTGCTCCGGCTCGCGGCGGATCAGGCTGTACTCGTTCTGCACGCTCACGAACCGCGCGCCGCCGCCGCGCACCGCCTCCTCCGCCTCGCGCAGCTGATCCACCGAAAAGTTGCTGCAGCCGATCTCCCGCACCTTGCCGGCGCGCACCAGTTCGTCCAGCGCGCCCAGCGTGTCGGCAATGGGAACGGACGCGTCCGGCTTGTGCAGCTGGTACAGGTCGATCACGTCCGTCCCCAGCCGCCGCAGGCTGTCTTCCACCGCCCGCCGCACGTACTCGGGGCGGGCGCCGCGCCGCTGTTCATCCATCTCGTGGCCGAACTTGCTGGCGATCAGAATCCGCGAACGCCGGGGGCCCAGCGCGCGGCCCAGCAGTTCCTCGCTGACGCCCTTGCTGTAGATGTCGGCCGTGTCAAAGAAGTTGATCCCCGCGTCCAGCGCCGCGTCCACCACCCGCGCGGTTCCCGCCGCGTCCGTGCGCGCGCCGAAGTTGTTGCATCCCAGCCCCACCACCGAGGCGTCCAGTGAGCCAATCCGCCGCGTTTCCATCCATCCTCCCATGCGTGAGATCCCGGCCGGCGACCCGGCCCGCCGCCCCGCCCGGTGTGCAGCCTTCACGCCACCCGTTGCTCACGGTGCGCCCCTTCCGCTACCATCATCTCATGGATGAACCTGAAATCAAGACCCTCGACCTGCGCCACGCGACCGACGAAGAGCTGATCGCGTTCGTCTTCGATCATCCCGTCGATCCCCAGGGCAGCGAGTGGTACTGGAGCGAGGCGTGGGCCGGCACGGACGTAGTCACCGATCCGGCGCACGTCGTCGCGTTCCTCACACGGCTGTTCCGCGCGCCGGAGCCGCTGCTGGACCGCTTCTCGACCGCGCAGATCGACCGCGGGATCTGGATGATGTTCGGCGCGTACGGGAACGAGCACTTCCGGGATCCGCTCTGGGATCCCTCGATCCCGTGGGCGGAGCGCGCCGCGTGCATCGCCGCCCTTCCCGCGTTCTACGAGCGGCTGCTGATTCCGTCGGTGCGCCGCACGGAGGAGCGTCTGGAAGGGTGGTTCATGCTCCCGGACTTTCTGGCGTTCCCCTACGAGGGCGAATCGTACTCGCGGGAAGACGAGGACCAGCGCCGCGTGCAGGATGCGCTCTTTGCCGCCTTTCTGCGGATGCTGTACTCGGGAGACGCCAGCGCCGGCCACGCGGCTCTGCACGGCATCTTTCACCTGCGGCACCCGGACGGGCCGGAGGTGGTGCGCGGGTGGCTGGACGCGCATCCCGCAGTGCCTGCGGAGGTCCGCGCGTACGCCGAGAACGCGCTGGCGCGGGGTGAAGTGCTCTGACCTTCCATGGATGGGATGCGGCGCCGGGTTCCATCCATCGTGCCGCGGCGCGAGAGGTTGAAGCCGCCGCACGCGGTTGAGCGGTCGAATCCGCCGCTCCAACGGCGCAAAGCCCTGGCACCGGCTGCTGGCGCATCCGGTTCGGGGCTTCATCTGCGTTGGGGCCCGCTCACGATTCAGGGGGTGTGCTCCCTCTCCCACATCTGTGCGTGGGAGAGGGTCGTCGTGCGCAGCACGCGGGGTGAGGGCCCACAGTCACGGACGCGCACCGTCCTTCGCCCACGCGCTGAGTTCTCCCCTCTCCGCGCTTCTGCTTCGGGCGGGGAGGGGCGGGGGATGGGCCTCCCGGCCGCGATAAGCGGAAGCTTCCCGCAGCAGAATCGTGATCGTTCCATGGGGGTCCCCGCCGTCGCAGACAGGCCGGAACCGCCGGCCGTCATCCGCCGACGGGCTCGGCTTCCCAGAGCCCCGGATACCGCGTGACCAGCCCCGCCGCGTTCACGTCCAGGTCGCGCATGAAGGCGCCGTCCGCGCTCTCGTATCGGTACGAGAGTTCGCCCGTGCGGCGATACGTCTGCTGCAGCCGCTCCAGCCGAAAGCTGGGAAAGCGCAGCCACGCCGCGTGCACCTCCCCCTCGCCGCCCACGTCCAATCCCAGCCGGCGGATGGGGAGCAGGTTGGTGGAGGGGCTGAAGTTGAGGTCCACGTCCACGCATCCCGCCACCTCCGGCACCTCCGCTCCGTTCAGCGTCCAGTGCCCGTCCGCGCCCACGGCGATGGTGACGTCCACCGGCTCGTCGCCCATCCACCCCTGCACGCGCGCGCCGGTGGACCGCCACGCCTCGTCCGTGCGCACCGTGTAGTCCAGCCGGCAGGCGCGGCCCTCGTGCAGCAGCACGGCCGTGCCGCGCAGAATCCACCCGTCCGCGCCGCGCTCCAGCCGCACGGCTTCGTGCCCGGGCTCGTCCATCGACCGCCAGAGAATCGTGTCCGCCATCGCTCCTCAATCCGGTTGAGTCCCGATTTCGCCGCTCGCGCGTTGTTGCGCACCGGCATGCATCCACTCAGCTTCCGGCGTGAAATCCTCTCCACGCCGGCTCTCCTTCCACGACACCCGATGAACCGCCTCCGCTTTCCCCTCGCAGCCGCGTTCGTGGCCATGACTTCCGGCTGCATTCTGCTGCCCACGGACTCCAATCCGTCCGACCGCGGCGTCAATGCGACCGTCATGATCATGAACGACGGGCGCAGCCCCGACTCCGTCGCCGTACAGGCGTTCTTTCAGCGGTCAGATGGCGGCGGCCGCATCGCCTTTGCCCACGACACGCTGCACGTGCAGAACGTGGCGGTTGGCGCGTGGGAACGGACCATATTTCACGCGCAGGTCGCGCTGGACAGCGCCGCCCGCGCGCAGGGAATCCGCGTCCGCCTTCCCCAGCCGCGCATGGGCCCGCTTCCCATGCAGGAGTTCACCATCTTCAGCGCCCAGCGCGGCGGGCCTCCCGTGGTGACGGCGCGCGCCGGGCAGGACCTGTCGCTTCCCGTCATCCGGGGCGCGTCGGGCACGCTCCCCGCGCCGCTGGTGGAGCGTTGGGCGATCACCTTTGCCCGCCCCCGCGCGCAGCCCACGATCATCTCCGGCATGGGGCCCATCCCGTCGCCCGTCGTGATCCCGTGGGGGCTCGTCCCCGCGGCGGCGGGAGATACGCTGCTGGTGAACGCGATTTCCAACCGCGACTTCAACCTGATCACGGGCGCGGATCCCGTTTCCATGACCGTTTCGGCCTACTCGAGCATGGAGTGGACGGTGCGCCTGGTCCCCTGACCACGGCTTTCCGCCACGATCCGCGCCCCCGCGGACCGGGATCGATGAAAACCGCCCGGCGCGCCGAACGCCCGGGCCACCACCGAGCGGCGGTCCCGCTCGATGCGTGGCGGGGGCGATCACGCAGCGGCGCCGGTCCCTGCGCGCTGTTGATCGGTGCCGCCCTCCATCCCCCGCGCCTGCACCCGATGATCCACCGTCCATCTCCCGCGGCACTTGCTCTGCTGGCCCTGCTCTCCGGCTGCTTTCTGCCGCCGGACGATTCAGCCCCGGCGAGCGGTGTTTCGCTCCATGTCGACGTGAAGACGCAGGCCACGCCCGTTTCCGATTCCGTCGAAGTGCAGGCCGTGTTCTATCCCGCGGGACGGGGAAAGGAAAGCATCCGCTTTCCGGATGGTACCTTTCGCGTGCAGGGCGCCGCGGCGGGCAGATTGGCGTCAGGGTCCGACGGGTTCATCTTCAAACTGCCGCTGGACAGCACGGCGCGCACGCAGGGGATCCGCATCCAGCTTCCCGAAACCGGCCAGGAGCCGCTTCCCGTTCGGGAATTCACCCTCTTCAGCGCGGCGCGCACCGGCCCGTACTCCATGAAACTGCGCGCCGGGCGCGACCTGGTTCTTCCCGCGGTGCCCGGCCGGTCCGGCACGCTCCCGGAGCCCATCCAGGAGCAATGGAGCGCAGCCGTCTACCGCGGCGGCCGCGAAATCACCATCAGCGGCCCCGGACCGCTCCCCTCGCCGCTCGTGGTTCCCTGGGTTCTGATCCCGGACAGCCCGGCGGATACCATGTCCATCCACGTGATCTCCACCCGCCAGTTCGTGGTGCTGGGCACCCGCCCGCCGTCGCGGATGGACGTCTCCACCAGTGCTCTTCTGGAGTGGAACGTCCGCGTGGTTCCCTGAGGATGGAGGTCAGACCGAGCCCAGCGCCTGGTTCAGCAGCCGGATGAAGACGCCGGCCTCGCGCGCGCGCGTGAACGGGTGCATGGCGCCCGCGTGCGCGGAGTGCGCGAACAGCCCGGTGATGGCCACGGACACGTCCGCCTCCGCCGGAAGCAGCGACTGGATGCGCAGCGTTTCCGTGTACGGAACCAGCCGGTCCGCGCGCCCGTGCGAAAGCACGATGCGCCCGCCCAGGCGGGGGAGCACCACGCGCGCGTCCAGCCCCGGATTGGCGCGCAGCACCGCGGGGGCAAAGCGTGCGGCCAGCGCCCGCGCCGCCTCGCGGTCCGGCATGGGCGTTCCCGCGGGCGGCGCCACCACGTCCCACACCTCGCGCTCCGCGGCGGACAGCCCGGCGCGGATCTCCGCTTTCATCCCGTCGTAGTCCGCCTCCCACGAGCCCTTGCCGCGGTGCCCCGCCTCCACCGCCAGCGACAGCGCGCCCCGCGCCACGCCCTCCATCGCCGCGAATTCGGGGACGGCGGTCAGGTAGTTGCCCACCATGATCCACCGCCCGTACGGGTCCGGATCGATGACGTGCCGCACGCCGGCCCACTCGTGCTCGCCGGTCAGCAGTGTGTGCACGCCCTTTTCGATGTCCGCGTAGCCTCCGAACGCCACCACGGCCCGCACCGCCGCGCGCACCGCCGGGTCCGCCGTCGCCATCAGCGCGTGCGTGGCGCCGAAGGAAAAGCCCACCGCGCCCACGCCGCCGGGCCGCACCTCCGGCCGCGCCATCAGCACGGCGGAGGCGGACAGCAGCGTCTGCCGCGCGGCGTCCACGTCCAGCCGCAGCGCGCGCCACGCGGGCACGTCCGGCACCAGCACCGCCGCGCCGGAAGCCGCCAGCGACCGCACGAACACCTCCAGCGCCCTGTGGCGGCGTCCGGGCACCGTCAGCCCGTGCAGCACCACCCATCCAGGCACCGCGCGGCGCGTGCGCGGCAGGTACAGCGTCGCCTCGCGCTCCTGGCCGCCGACGTCGATCCTCAACTCTTCTTCGCGCAGCGGCGCCGCGCCGCCGCGCATGTACGTCCGCAGAAAGCGCGCGGTCCTCGCCGTAGGGATCATCGGACGTCCATCCCCACCACGTCGGACAGGTGCGCGGCGCCCTCCGCGCGCAGCCGGGCCAGCAGGCCTCGGTTGATGTCGCGCGCGATCGATGGTCCCTGGTAGATGAACCCCGTCCACACCTGCACCAGGCTGGCCCCGGCGCGCACCATCCGCCACGCGTCGTCCGCGGAAAAGATGCCGCCCACGCCGATGATGGGAAGCGCGCCGCCCGTCGTCCGCCGGATCCGGGCGACGACCTCCAGCGCCCGCCGGCGCACCGGGGCGCCGCTGATGCCGCCCATCCCCATCCGCTCCACCTCCGCCGCGGGCGTCCGCAGCCCGTCGCGGCTGACCGTCGTATTCGTGGCGATGATCCCCGCCATCCCCTCCTCCCGCGCGATGCCCACCGCCTCCTCCACCTGCGCGTCCGTGAGGTCCGGCGCGATCTTGAGCAGGATGGGGCGGGGAAGCCCGCCGCGTGCCGCGGCCAGCTCCGCTCCGCGGGCGCGCAGGGCGTGCAGCAGGGCCCGCAGCGGCGCCGCGTCCTGCAACTGCCGCAGGCCCGGCGTGTTGGGCGAACTGACGTTGACGACCAGATAGGCGGCGAACGCCTCCAGCAGTTCCAGGCTGCGCAGGTAGTCGCCCGCGGCTTCCTCCAGCGGCGTCGCCTTGCTCTTGCCCAGGTTGATGCCCAGAACCGGCTCGATGCGCGTGCGCCGCAGCCGTGCCGCCACCGCCTCCGCGCCGGGGTTGTTGAAGCCCATGCGGTTCAGCAGCGCGCCGTCCGGCGGAAGACGGAACAGGCGTGGCGCGGGGTTGCCCGGCTGCCCCAGCGCCGTCACCGTGCCGATCTCGACGGACCCGAAGCCCAGCGCGCCCAGGGCGTTGAACGACGCGCCGGACTTGTCGAAGCCGGCGGCCAGCCCCACGGGGTTGGGAAAGCGGATGCCGAACGCCTCCGTTGCCAGCGCGGGGTGGCGCACGTCGTACACGGCGCGGGCCAGGGCACGCGCGGGCGCGGCGGCCAGCGCGGCGTTGAGCGCGCCGGTGCCCGCGTGGTGGGCCTGCTCGGGATCCAGCGAGAACAGAAGCGGGCGGAATGCGTCGTACAGCACCGGGGGCGGGGCTCAGGGTGGATTGCGGAAAAGCCCGGACGCGCGGCGAGGCACGTCCGGGCTCCGAGGTCCGGGTTGGGCTTGGAAACTCGCGGCGGGTACGCCGGAGCCCTACACCATCTGGTACGAAACCACGGCAACGATCATGACCCACACGATGCCGATCGCCAGCCCCGTCATGGCGTCCCTGAAGGTGGCCCGGGCTTCCGGATCCTGGCTATAGCTCATCTGTCGTTCTCCAGTGCGGTCGTCGGTCGTCGCGCTCTGCCTGTCGCGCGCGGAAATGTCCGTCGCCGGGGCCCGTCGCACAAGGGGTGGGTGATGAAAATCTCACCCGCCCGGCGCGGTGCTTGCCCCGTGGGCGTGGCGACAGCTCATCATCAACCGGACTGGAGATTCTCCATGGCGCGATACAAGATGCGGCAGCACCTGCTTTCCATCGGCGAAGACTTCACCATCGAGGATGAAAGCGGGCGCGCCGTCTACAAGGTGGACGGCAAGGTGCTCACCATCCGCGAAACGTTCGAGATCACCGACATGCACGGCCGCGAGGTGGCCACCGTGCGCGAAAAGAAGCTCGCCATCCGCGACAGCATGAAGATCCTGCGCGGGGGCGAAACGCTCGCCACGGTCAAGAAGGCGCTCATTTCGCCGTTCCGCGACCGCTTCAGCGTGGACGTGGAGGGCGGCGACGATCTGGACATCGAGGGAAGCCTGATGGACCACGAGTACACCATCCGCCGCGGTGAGGACGTCGTTGCGCGCGTGTCCAAGTCGTGGTTCTCCCTTCGCGACACGTACGGCATCGACATCGCCGCCGGGCAGGATGAGGGGCTGGTGCTGGCCGTCGCCGTCGCGCTGGACGAGATGGTGCACGACCCGGACGAGAAGAAGTAGCCGCCCGGGTCCACGGGCGGCCCCCACCCGGGCCGGCACCACCGGCCCACCCTCCCCCAAAAAAGACTGGGGGAGGGTTGGGGGTGGCGGGGAGTTCGGCGCGGGAAGCGGATTTCAGGCGTGAGCGGAGCCCGTTGAGCGGATGAATCCGCCGCTCGAACAGCGCAAAGCCCCGACACCGGCCGCTGGCGCGTCCGGTTCGGGGCTTCAGCTGGATGAGCATCCGCGCCGAGATCGCCATCCGCAGTCCGCGGAGGCGGACTTCGTGTGCTTCGAGGCGCGGTTTCAACCGCCGGGCGGAAGCCGCCGACCCGCGCCGCACCGGCCCCGGCGCTGAGGTCTCCCTTTCTCCCGCGGAGCGGGGGAGAGGGGGCCTATCCGCGCATCAGCACCATCCGGGGCGAGATGAAGTTGCCGTTCTCCCCTCTCCGCGCTTCTGCTTCGGCCGAGAGGGGCGCGGTTTCAACCGCCGGGCGGAAGCCGCCGACCCGTGCCGCACCCGTCTTCCGCGGGCCTCCTCGACCGAAGCGAACCTCCCAACGAGGCTCGGATCCGCCCCTCAGCCCGGCCCGGGAAGCGCGGCGCGGACGGCCCCGTTGCCGTCGCAGCACCGCCCCAGCGCCTGCAGCAGCCGTTCCGGCGTCAGCAGCGACTTGGGCAGGTAATCCGCCGCGCCCGCCGTCACCAGGTCCGCCACCACCCGCGGATCGTTCTGCCCGGTCAGCATCACCACGGGAACCGACATCCCCGCCGTCCGCAGCCCGCGCAGAAAAGTGAGCCCGTCGCCGTCGGGAAGGTTGAAGTCCAGCAGCACGCAGTCGTAGTGCTCCTCCGCCAGCCGGTTGATGGCGTCCAGCACCCCCTCCGCCTCGCCGGTCTGCACCGCCAGCCCCGTCTGCGCCAGCTTGCGCCGCACCGCCATCCGGTCCACCAGGTCGTCATCCACGATCAACACGCGCAGCGGAGCCTGATCCGCCGCGCCCGCGCCTTCCGCCCGCGCGGATCCCGCGGCCTTTTTCTTCGTCACTCCGCCATCTCCACCAGCGACCAGTACTTGTTGAGCGTGGACATTGCCTCGCAGAAATTTCCGAACGTCACCGGCTTGAGGATGTAGCCGGCCACGTTCAGGTTGAACGCCTCCACCCGGTCACGCTCGTCGGTGCTGGTGGTGAGCACCACCACGGTGGTTCTCGCCAGCTCCGGGTCCGCGCGGACGGCGTGCAGAAACTCGATGCCGTTCATCCGCGGCATGTTCAGGTCCAGCAGCACCAGCCTGCGCTCGCGGGGCACCTGCCCGCCGCGCAGCATCTGCAGCGCCTCTTCGCCGTTGCTGGCGGTGAAGAGAGGATTGGAGATGCGGTTGGCGTCGAACGCGCGCCGGACGTTCATCACGTCCACCTCGTCGTCCTCCACCAGCAGAATGTTCAGCATCTGCTCCTTCATTGGCCCTCTCCTTCCACCCGGCGCGCCGGCCACGTGAAGTGGAACGCCGTGCCCCGGCCCGGCGCCGAATCCACCCACACCCGTCCTCCGCGGCTTTCCACCGTCTTCTTGACGATGGACAGCCCGATCCCCGTTCCCTCCACCTTGTCGCGCGCCTCCAGCGTCTGGAAGATGGCGAAGATGCGCTCGTGGTACTCCGGCGCGATCCCCGGACCGTGGTCGCGCACGGTGAACTCGCACCCGCCGTCCGCCGCGTCGCGCGCCGACACCTCCACCATCCCGCCCGATGCGCCGTACTTGACCCCGTTGTTCACCAGGTTCATGAACACCTGCTGCAGCGGAAGCCGTTCCGTCACCAGCACCGGCATTCCCGGCTTCACCACCACGCGCACGTTCTCCGGCGGGGCAATCAGGTCCACGATCTCCTCCACCAGCGCGTCGGTGTCCACCCGCTCCGGCTCGGTGTGGGTGCGGCCGGCGCGCGAGTACTGCAGCACGCCGTCGATCAGCGCCTCCATGCGGTGCACGCGGCCGTGCAGCAGCCGCATGTGCTGGTGCGACTCCTCGGTGAAGCGGTCCGCCAGGTCGTCCTCGATCCACTGCGACAGGTTGGCGATGCCGCGCAGCGGGGCCTTGAGGTCGTGGCTGGCCACGTACGCGAACTGGTCCAGCTCGCGGTTGCTGGCCTCCAGCGCGCGGGCCAGCCGCGCCAGCTCCTCCGCCTTCTGCTCCACCTCGCGCCGCGCGCGCACCTGGGCCGTGACCTCCACCGCGTGCACCAGGATGTCGCGCCGGTCGGCGTCGTCGCTTTCCAGCGGGCGCCACACCAGGTTCCACCAGGTGTCTTCCACCACGCCCCACCGCTCCAGCGGCACGTTCACCTCGGGGTCCACGAACGGCACTCCCGTTTCGTACGTGCGGTCCAGCAGCTCGTACAGCCCCGTCGGCGCGAACTCCGGAAAGACGTCGCGGAACGGCCGGCCCAACGCGCCGGGCTTGCCCACCGTGGTTTCCCAGGTGGGGTTCACCATGGTGACCACGTGTTCCGGCCCGCTGTACAGCGCCATCACGGCGGGCGCCTCCGTAAAGATCTGCGTCAGGCGCGCGCGCTGGGTCTGCGCCTCGCGCAGCAGCCGCTCGCGCTCCGCCTCGGCCTCGCGCCGCTCCGTCACATCCGTCACGATCCCGGTAAAACGCACCGCGTGCGCCCGCTCCGGGTCAAACAGGCCCCGGCCGCTGGCGCGGATCCACCGGGTGCCCCGGTCCGGCAGCTCCACCCGGTATTCCACCGCGTATGCGCCGTCCCCGGCGGGGTCCAGCGCGCGCTGCACCGCCTGGTCCGCGTGCTCGCGGTCCTCCGGGTGCAGGCGCTCCAGAAAGATGCCGTAGTCCACCGGGGCGTCGGGCGCGGCGCCCAGAATGCGGCGGGTGCGCGCGTCCCACTCCAGCCGGCCGGTGGCGGGCTCAAAGTCCCACGTGCCGATGTCGTTGGATTCCAGCGCCACCCGCAGCCGCTCCTCCAGCCGCTCAACCCGCTGCCGCGCGCGCACCTGCTCACTCACGTCCACCGCGTGCACGAAGATGCCGGAAACCGTGCCGTCCGCCTCGGTGATGGGCTGGTAGATGAAGTTCAGGATGTGCTCCGCCGGCTCGGCGCCGGGCGTGCTCTGCAGCAGCACGCGCGCCTCGGTGCCCACGAACGCCTCGCCGGTGGTGTACACCCGGTCCAGCAGCTCCACGAAGCCCTGTTCCACCACCTCGGGAAGCGCCTCGCCCACCGGCCTGCCGATCACGTCGCGGTGGCCCACCAGCTGCTGGTACAGCGGATTGGACGTTTCAAACACGTGCTCCGGACCGCGGAGCGTGGCGATGAAGGCCGGGGCGCGTTCAAAGATCTCCGCCAGGCGGCCGCGCTCGGTCTTGAGCTGGCGTTCGGCCAGGATGCGAGGCGTGGTTTCTGAAACCACGTTCAGAAACGCGACGATCTCACCGTCGTCGCTGCGCACGGGGCTGAGCGCAAAGGTGAACCAGGCGTTCGGCTCGCCGGGCGCCAGCGCGGTGTCGTCCACGCCCGCGCGCTCGATGACGAAGGGCGCGTCGTCGGCGTACACGGGCGGGCCGTCGGCGCGGATCTGCTGGAACATCGGCGCGATCTCGGGCCAGATCTCCTGCCACACGTCGGCGCCGCGGCGGCCCAGCGACGACGGGTGCTTGTCGCCCAGCACGTGCCGGTAGCCGTCGTTGTAGATGAGCACCAGTTCCGCCCCGCACCACAGGTTCATGGGAAAGGGCGAGTCCATCGCGGTGCGGACCATCCAGCGCAGCGTGGCGGGCCACTGCTCCACCGGGCCCAGCGGCGTGGCCGCCCAGTCCATGGCGCGGCAGCGCGCGCGCATTTCTCCTTCGCCCGCAAAAAGCGCGGAGGCGGCCGGCGTGGTGGCCGGCCGTGGATCCTGTGTGCTCACCCGCATGTCTCTCTGGTGGACGGAAGCTTCCGCGCGACCTTTGGCAAACCTCATTCCCCCGACCGGCGCGGCGCGGTCCAGGGGCGCGGGGCGGGGAAGCGGCCCTCGCGGCTCCCGCCATTCCTTTTTCGTCTGATGATGAAAGTCCGATGGAGGCACCACGCGGCTGGATGGCGGATGTCCGGCCAGGCGGTCTGCGATCTCTCTTTCGATGCGTAAGGCGGCGGCCGCGGCTTCCATCGGATCGGCGAGGCATCGATGGAAAGCGGTAGCCGCGCCGTTGCGAGCGGATGGAGTGCCTCCCGGCCGGGGTGGAAATGAAACGTGCCCGTCCGCGATGCGCGGACGGGCACGTTGGTTTCCGAAGACGGACGGAGCCGTCAGTTCGCTTCGCGGGCGGCGCGTGCGCTGCGGGCGTCGGTCACTTCGCGTTCGGCGTCCAGCCGGTGGCGTCGTTTTACGCCAACGATGAACATGAACAGCCCGGCGGCGCCGGCCAGCAGCGCGGCGCGGTTCCGGTTCTTCTTGCTGACGGGCAGCGACAGCCCGTAGTCCTTGGATGACGGCATGACAAACCCGCGGAGTTGGATCGTGGATGGCGTCAGACGTTTGTCCTTCGCGCTTGCCCGCACGATACCATTCCCGCCCGCGTCGCGTAAGGGGGATCAACTTTCGCCGGCAACAGAAATCCACCGCCGCAGGGCGCGCGGCGGTGCTTCGGAGACGGGTCCGAAGATCCGTGGGTGGGAGGATCGCATTTTCCCGCTTCACGTCCACGATGATCGTGATCTGCCCTCGTCACACCTCCTGTCCAACACACGGTCAGAAAGGATGGGCGACGAGCACCATCCACCTCGCCGAAATGAACAGTGTTGACAACAGGATTGGCCGAATGTACTCTGGCGCACGTGGCATGACACTTTGCGCCCTCCGCCTGCCAGAGCAGAATGAAGACACTCCTTCTCGCGGCTGCATCCACCGTCCTCTTCGCCCTTCCCCTCCAGGCCCAGAGCAGTGTTCAGCCGGGCGCGATTCAGTATGAGCCGGTCACGGTCGTCAGCATCACCGGAACGGTGGAGTCAGTGCGGGCGGGGCTTCCTCCGCTTCCCTTCGAAGTTCTTGAGCAGATTGAACGTGACCCGTTCCTGGCGGGGCTGAGCACGGAGCCGCAGGAGGGAACCGGTCCGGCTCTCGCTCTGACGCACAGCTTTCCGAACGTGCAGGCCTATCGAGCATGGAGCGAGGCTCCGCAGACGCGGGAACTGCTGGAGGTGCTGCGCCAGCGCGTAGGCGCGTTCGACCTCACCGTCGATCTGATCCGCAGCCAGAACACGATGATTCTACCCGCGAATCCAGCTGGCTCCTGAACTACGGTACTGCTCAAAAGACGTGGGCCGGAGCGAGTGCATCGCTCCGGCCCACGTTGTTCATCCCCCGAAGGCGTTTACTTGCCCACGATCCTGCCGACCGGCACCGCGGCCACCGGTTCCGCGGCACCGTTACCGTTTCCGTCCAGCAGCCCGTTGCGGGACACCAGCTGCGCCGCCAGCACCGTCTGAATCACGCCGGTGATGCTGCTGGCCGTGTTCTCGGCCGCGCTCTCGCCCGCGCCGCCGCCGCTGATGGTGACCAGGCGCGCCTTGCCCAGCGCGTCCGCGATGAACGGCGCGATGTCGGGCAGCATCTCGATCTGCTTGTAGCGGAAGTAGCTTTCGCCCCCCTGCTGGATCGCCTCGTTCACCTTGCGGATGCTCTCCGCCGTCGCGTCTGCCACCGTGGTGATGCGGATGGCCTCGGCGCGGGCCTGGGCCTCGGCCTCGATGCGCAGCCGCTCGGCGTCGGCGCGGGCCTGGGCGATCTGCGTGGCCTCCAGCTCGGCGCTGCGCTGGCGTCCCGCGGCTTCCTGGCGCTTGGCCTCCGCCTCGGCGATCAGCGCGGCGTTGGCGGCGCGCGTCTGCTCCAGCTCGCGCTGCTTGTTGCTGATGGCGCGCTCCGCCTCCAGCTCCGCTTCCTTGGCGCGGCGCGTCTGCTGCGCGGCCACGATCTCGGCGTTGGCCTGCGCCTCGGCGGCGGACTGGCGGCGGCGCGCCTCGGCCACCTCGCTCTGCACCACCTTGATGTTCAGCGAGTTGAACGTGAGCCCCAGGTCCGTCAGCTCGCGGCTGCACGCCTTGCGGATGATGATGGCCAGCGGGTCATCGTCATCCTCCGCGTCCACCGGGCGCACGTGCACGGGAAGCGGCGCCACGCGGATGGGCTCCAGCTCCATCCCGGGCTCCGCCGCGCCGGACTGCGACGGAATGCGCACCGCCGTCTTGGCCGAAAACAGCTGGTCGTGCGTCAGCAGGTTGATGGCGCGGCGGCCGGAGCTGCTCAGCAGGTCGATGAGGATGTTGATCTGCTCCTCGTTGGGCTTGCTGAAGAAGCGGTTGGCGGCCGTCTTGATCATCTCGTCGCTGTCGCCCACGGAGACGATGGCGCTGGCCAGCACGCGCACCTTGATGGGCTGCGGCACGCCGCCGTCGTCCAGGTCGGCCGTCTGGTCGGTGATGTCCAGGTCCACGTTGATGGCCTTGCTGGACAGCGTGGTGCCCGTGGTCAGCAGGGGCACTTCCCACGACTTGGCGGGGCCGCGAAAGATGTTGGTGCCGCCGCGCACCCAGGTGACCATGCGGATGGTGCCGGCTTCCACGTTGCGCAGAAACCCGGTGACGATCATGGGGATGAACACCAGGGCAGCCACCAGGATGCCGATGATGACGAGCGGATTCATGACTTCTCCTGCAGAGTGAACTTACGGGGACGCGTCCGGCGTCACTTCGGGGACGCGATTGCGTCCATGGAGGAAACCACGCAGCGGTTGCGGCGCCCGTCGACGTCCTCGACGATCAGCGCGTCCCCCGCGCGAACCCGCACCCCCAGCGCCCGCTCTTCGGGCCGAAGGGTGCCCAGCAACTGCACGATCTGTCCGTTCAGGACAATGGACACCAGCCCGTGGCCCTGCGCGTCGAAGCCGGTGACCGCCGTGGCGCGGTCCATCACCGCGGATTCCAGCGTCAGGGCGGGGTCGCTGGCGAAGCGGAACATGGCGTTCCACAGCGGCCGCACCGCGCCGAACTCAAAGGCCAGCCCGCCCGCCACGGCGCCCGCCAGCAGCAGCAGCCCGCCGGTGAACGGCTCCAGCAGCAGCCCGGCGGCGCCCATCCCCAGCAGCACGCTGAACCACAGTCGGGGGGAGATGAGCTCCAGCAGCACCTGGCCCACGCCCGGCCGCGTCATCACCATATCGCGCGGCGAGCCGGTCTTGCCCGCGTCATGGTCGCCGTGGCCATGGTGATGGCCGGATGCCGCGTGATGGCCGGAGCTGGCTTGCGCGTGTCCCGCGTGGGCATGCCCGGCGTGCGCGTGGCCCGCATGGCCGCCGTGCGCGTGGCCGTGGCCGAGCGAAACGTCGCCCACGTCGTGGCCGCCGTGCCCGTGTCCCGCGTGGCCGTGCGAGGCCATGCCGCTGAAAGCCATCAGCGCGAGCCCGGCAAAGCCGAGAATGAGGCAGAAAAGGTAGAAGTCCATGGTCCCTGAGCGGGTTTCTCCGGCGGTGTGCCGGAGATGCGGAGGACTACGAAGCGGTTGCGGCGGAAGTTGCAAGCTGGCCGGCTACCCTGGATAGGATGGGAGCGCGGCCGTCATCCGGACGGGTGGACCAGATGTGGTTGGAATATAGCCGTTTCGGGTAGGGATGACAGTGGCTGCCGCGCCTCCCCGGCCAACATCTGTTCCGCCGCGGTTGACGGCGCACGGGGGCCGCCGCATGCTGTCACCGCCCGCTCTCCGTGGACGCGCGTACGCCGGAATATTCGAGGGATGGATCGTCTGGATGAGTTGTTCGCCGCGCTGGCGCGGTCCACGTTCCGCAGCCGCTTCCGGCTGCGCGGGGCGGATCTGGCGTACCTGCGCGCGAAGGGAATGCCCGTCGTGCTGCGCCACGCGGACGAGATGATCGCCGCGCGGCTCGCGCCCGCCGATCCGCCAAACGATGGAAAGCAGACGCCCATGCGCGGCCATCCGGTCTTTGTGGCGCAGCATGCGACGGCCACCTGCTGCCGCGGGTGCCTGGCCAAGTGGCACCGCATCCCCAAGGGCCGTCCGATGACGGAAGATGAACGGCGGCATGCCGTATCCGTCATCGCGCGGTGGCTCGCGGAGCAGGACGCCGCCGCCCCGCCGGACGCGCCGGCCAGTGCGGGGACGCGCGCTGACCCCCAGATCGGCCTCGACTTCTCCTGACGCGCATCAGGCTGATGCTTCGTCTCGCCGGGGTGAAGAAGCCGCCCGAATGACTCGATCCCCCGTCACCCTCGTCCCCGCCGCGCATCCCGCGAAGCCCGCCGGGGCCGCGGAACCTGCGATCCGCGACGTTGGGCGCCCGCGAGCCGGACTGGGGTGTGCCCCCTCTCCCACATCGGTTCGTGGGAGAGGGTCGCCGCGCGCAGCGCGCGGGGTGAGGGCCGCGCGGGCCCCGTTGTTGCCGCGCCGCGCTCCGCCTACGTTGTCGTGCCCGCCGCGCGGAAGAAGCGGCGCTTTCCGTCCGTCCCCGATCCACCGTTCCGCCAACCGGAATCCATGAACCGACGCATCGTCCTCGCCGCGGCGGGGGGCCTTCTGGCCGCCACCACCGCCGCCGCGCAGACGCCCCGCATCCGCGCCAGCGAGATCGACGGGCACCTGCGCTTTCTGTCCTCCGACCTGCTGGAGGGGCGCGCCCCCGCCACCCGCGGCGGCCGCCTGGCCACGGAGTACATCGCCAGCCAGCTGCGCGCCGCCGGCGTGGAGCCGGGCGTGAACGGCGGCTACTTTCAGCAGGTGCCCATCGACATCGTGGGCGCCGATCCCGCCAGCATCCGCGTTCAGACAGGCGGCCGGTCCGCGGGCACGCTGCGCTATCCCGAGGACGTCGTGGTCTGGGCCGGCTCCGCGTCGGAAGCCAGCGCGGCCAACGCGGAAATCGTCTTCGTGGGCTACGGATCCAAGGCGCCCGAGTACCGCTGGGACGACTTCAAGGGGATGGATCTGCGCGGCAAGGTGCTGATGGTGCTCGTCAACGACGCGCCCGCCAGCGCCGCGGAGCCGGACCTGTTCGGCGGCCGGGCCATGACGTACTACGGCCGCTGGACGTACAAGTTCGAGGAGGCGGAGCGGCAGGGCGCGGCGGGAATGCTCATCGTCCACACCAGCGAGCAGGCCGGCTATCCCTGGCACACGGTGGTGGGCTCGTGGGCCAAGGAGCAGCGCATGCTGCCGCGCGACGCCAACCTCCCCGCGCCGCTCGGCTTTCGGGGATGGATCACGGACAGCGCCGCCACCGCCGTTCTGCGCGGCGCGGGAATGGACCTGGCCGACCTGCGCCGCCGCGCCGAATCGCGTGATTTTCGCCCCGTCGCCACCGGCGTGACGCTGAACGTGGGCTTCCGCAACACCGTGCAGCACCTGCAGTCGGAAAACGTCGTGGGCGTGGTGCGCGGGTCGGACCGCGCGCTGGCCGACCAGTACGTGTCGTACAGCGCGCACTGGGACCACCTGGGCATCGGTCCGGCGGTGCGCGGTGACAGCATCTACAACGGCGCATCGGACAACGCGTCGGGCGTGGCGGACCTGCTGGCCATCGCGCGCGCGGCGGCGCAGGGGCCCAGGACCAAGCGCAGCCAGCTGTTCGTCTTCGTCACCGCGGAAGAGTCGGGGCTGCTGGGCTCGGAGTTCTTTGCCCGCAATCCCACCGTGCCCGTAGCCTCCATCGTCGCCAACCTGAACGTGGACGGCGGCAACGTGCTGGGGACCACCACCAACTTCAGCGTCCTGGGCGAGAACAAGAGCACGCTGGGCGCGAGCCTGGCGGGAATGGTGCGCGGCCGCGGCTGGCGGCTGACGCCGGACGACCATCCGGAGCGCGGCCACTTCTACCGCTCGGACCACTTCTCCTTTGCCAAGGCCGGCGTTCCCGCCGTGTCCATCGGCGCGGGGAACGCGTTCGAAGGGCGCCCGGCGGGGTGGGGCGCGGAGCAGGAAGAAGACTACAACGCGCACCGCTACCATCAGCCCTCCGACGAGTACCGCGCGGACTGGGACCTGCGCGGCGCGGTGCAGCTTTCGGAACTGGTGCTGGACTTTGGCGCCATGCTGGCCAACGCCGCCACGCTCCCGGACTGGAGCCGCGACGCCGAGTTCCGCCGTCCGGCCGCCTCGCGCGAGTAATTCGATCGAACCCCGGCGCGGCACCGCGAGGAGCATCGTGCGGGACGATCTGGCTCGTGTCGTGTACAACGGCGAGACGCGGATCTCCGGCGGTCGGGGGGATGAACGGCGTCACGCCGGGCGCGAGCAGGATGTAAAGGCGGTTATCCGTATCCACAGGAAAGTGACGATGAGCAGACGGATCGTGGGCGCGATGGTGGTGGCGGCGCTGTGCGTGCTTCCCGCGCGCGCCTCGGCGCAGGAAACGCCCGAGCGGGTGATGGAGCGCTACTTCGCCACCTTTCAGACCGGCGACTTCGCGGGGAACGCGGCGATGATGGATCCCGCCGCGCTGGAGGAACTGAAGGCGGCGATGGTGGGGCTGGCCAACCTGGCCGGGCCGGAATCCGCCGAGCAGATGGAAGAGATGTTCTCCGTGCACTCGCCGGATGAACTGAAGGCGCTTTCCGCGCCCGCGCTGTACGAGCGCATGCTGGCCAGCGTGCTGCGCGGCGAGATGCGCGAACTGCTTTCTGGCGCCACCATCCGGGTGATGGGGCACGTGATGGAGGGCGACACCGCCCACGTGGTCTACCGGATGAACATGACCGCGCGCGGAACCAGCATCAACCAGGTGCAGGTGGCGCCGCTGGTGCAGGTGGGCGGCGCGTGGAAGGTGCTGCTTACGGGGAGCTTTGCAAGTATGATCGGCGCCGTCCCCGCGCCCGGCGCCGCGCCCGGGCAGGACTGACGTGCACGACGCGACGCACGAGGCCGACCTGGCCGGCGGAGACACGGGCGAATTGGCGGAGCTCGCCGTGCAGGCGGTGGAAACCGCGGCGGGGGATCTGGGGCTGAACCCGCTGCTGTTTGCGCGCGAGCTGGCGCAGGGTGAGGTGGGGTTGATGATCGGCTACCTGCGCGCAGCCGCGGACCACGTGACGGATCTGGATCTGCGCGAGCGCATCGACCGCCTGCTGCACCGGATGACGGAGTGGACGCAGGACTCGGAGTGACCTGTTTCGGTGGATGAACGAGAAGCGGCCCGGAGCACACGCCCCGGGCCGCTTCTCTCGCCTTCCTCCTGCGACTGCGCCGCTCTCCCGGCGCCTGCTGCGGCGACGGTGCAGCGTCTTCCTCGCCGCCTCGCGGCGCTCACGCGCGTCGGATGAGGCGCGTCCGCGCGTCTGACGGACTTGGCTCCGATAGCGTCGGCAAAGAACGCAGCACGTCCGCTGGATCGTTCGATTATCCAAACGAAAAGCGGCCCGGGGTTTTGTGCCCCGGGCCGCTTTCCCGTTTGTCCCGCGATCTATGTCCAAGTCACTGCGATTCGTACTACCGGGCGGCAATTTCTGGTGCGTCCCCGGCCACCAGGCGGATGGCGAGTGCACGGCCGCGGCGCTGGGGCTGGTAGTCCGTCAGCACCTCGGCCACGCGTTCCAGCGTCGTGGGGTCGTGCAGGTCGCCGATGATGATGGCGTCGGCGCCCATCTTGGCCGCCCGGCGCCGCATCGCGCGGATCAGGTCGGTTTCATCCGTCCAGCTGGCGTTGCTCTCGGCGGTCACCAGCGCGATCCGTTCAAAATCACCCGGCACGTTCTCCTCGTGCAGAAACACGCGCACCTCGCCGGGGCTGAGTTCCGGGTACGTTCCCGTCCCGCCCAGCAGCACGGCGTTGGTGGACGTGCAGGCGCTGAGGATGGACGCGGCGGCAAGGCTGAGCAGGATGCGCATTTTCATGGGTCGGGCTCCACAAGGGCGTTCAAGGGTCGGTGCTTGCGGAGCCAGGGAAAAGCAAAGGGGCCGCCACCCGGCGGCCCCATCGCAAGTTGTTGCTGTCCAATCCGATGCCTGTTTCCCGCTCCGCGCATCATCATCCGCTCTGTCCACCATGGAGGACAGAATCGCGGCGATGCGGCGGACGCGGCCCATCCACCGGAACCGTCGGTGGATCGGAATCCGCTACGCGGTGCGCTTGTACTCCACGTGTTCGGGATTGGGCACTTCCGTGTTGTCCGCAAAGCACCAGCGCCAGTCCTCGGCCGGCTCCATCGACTGCACGATGGGGTGCTTGGACTCATGAAAGTGCCGCGTGGCGTGGCGGTTGGGCGACGAATCGCAGCAGCCCACCTTGCCGCAGATCAGGCACACGCGCAGGTGCACCCACCAGTCACCGGTCTTGAGGCACTCCTCGCACCCGTTGGGCGTGTGCGGCTGCACATCCGGATCGATCTGGTCCACGTGCTTGCAGGTGCTCATCGGGCGTCTCCGTGCTGTCGGGTAACGATGGTTGATGTCACGCGTCGTGCTTGGGCGGCTCAATCAGCAGCGTGATGGAAAAGCGGGTGTGCCCCGGGCGCGAGCTGACGCGGATGTCGCCGCCGTGCCCGCGCTCCACGATGCGCCGCGCGATGTCGAGCCCCAGCCCGGTGCCTTCGCCCACGCCCTTGGTGGTAAAGAACGGCTCCCAGATGCGCGGCAGTACATCCGCCGGAATCCCCGGGCCGTCATCCTCGATCTCCACTCGAACCGCGTCGCCGTCGCGCACGGTGCGCACCCACAGATTGCCGCGGCCCGCCATGGCCTGCACGGCGTTGTCGATCAGGTTGGTCCACACCTGGTTCAACTCGCTCCCTGAGGCGCAGATCAGCGGCAGATCGGGCGCGAACTCGCGGTGCAGGGTGATGCCGTCGCGCAGCTTGTGGTTCAGGATGCGGAGCGTGCTTTCCAGCGTGTCGTGCACGTTCAGCCACTGCACCTTGCCGCGGTCCATGTAGCTGTACTCCTTGATGGATCCCACGAGCGCCGAGATGCGCGCCGCGCTCCCCTCCAGCTCGCCGGCGAGGCCGGTCAGCGAAAGGGTGGACGCGAGCCAGTCCACCGCGCCCCGCAGCGATTCGCCGTCGAACTCCGCGTCCAGCGCCTGCACGCTCGCGGGCTTCATCCCCGCGTGGACCAGCGGCGGCGCCTTGTCCCACGCGTCCGGCACGCCGCGCTCGTCCAGCCAGAGCGCCACCGCGTCCTCGTCGTCCGAGCGGGCCAGGGCGTTGGCGGCGGACGGCTGCTCCGCGCGCCGAAGCCCGTCGTGCATCATGCAGAGCATGGCGCGCTGGCGGTCGTTGAAGCGGCGGTCGTAGTCCAGCGCGCGCCGCTGCGCCTCACCCACGGCCTCGTGCAGCTCCTGCGCGGCGCGGCGGGCGGCGGAGGCGGGGTTGTTCAGCTCGTGCGCCAGCCCGGCGGCCATCCGCCCCAGCGCCGTGAGCTTTTCCTGCTGGCGGAGGCTGGCGTCCACCTCACGCGTACGCGCCGACATCGCCTGCACGGCCGTTTCGCCCAGCGGCGTGCACTGCGTGGTCAGCTGGCGGAAGACGTCCGCGGCGATCCGCAGCACGCGCGCGTCCCCCGTCGCCCGCGCGGTGGAGATGGCGGGCCCGTGCGTGAGAATGCCGATCTCCCCCGCGAACTCGCCGGGGTGGTGGATGGCCAGCAGCCGGTCCTCGCCGCCCACGCGCTTGGTGACGCGAACCGTGCCGTCCAGCACCACGAAGAAGTCGTAGTTGCGCTGGCCCTCGGTAAAGAGGACGCCGCCGGGCGCCATCTGCTCCACCGTGCCCCAGTGCATCATCTCTTCCACCACCTCCGGAGCGAAGGTGGGAAAGAGGATCTTGTCTTCCGAGTCGTGCAGCCGGGTGTTCACAGGTCCGCCAGGTACTGGTGAACAAAGGAGATGGCCACCGATCCCTCGCCCACGCCGCTGGCCACGCGCTTGACCGAGCCGAAGCGCACGTCGCCCGCGCAGAACACCCCGGGAACGCTGCCTTCCAGCAGAAACGGGTCGCGTGCCAGCGGCCATCCGCGCGGCGGGGTGCGCTCCTTCATCAGATCCGGGCCGGTGAGGATGAATCCCTTGGCGTCACGGACGACGACGCCGTCCAGCCAGTCGGTGTTCGGCATCGCGCCGATGAAGACGAAGAGCGCGGCCGCGTCGTGCGTGGTCACGCGGTCGTCGGCGTGCTTGAGGCTCACCCCCTGCAGCCGCCCGTCACCGTGCACCGCGCACACCCGGGCGTGCAGGCTGACGTGCACGTTCGGCAGTTCGGCGATGGCGTCCACCAGGTACTGCGACATGGTGCGGCCGATGTCGCCGCCGCGGCAGACGATGGTGACGGAACGCGCCATGGTGGCCAGGTAGACCGCGGCCTGGCCCGCGCTGTTCCCCGCGCCCACGATGAAGACGTCCTCGTCGCGGCAGCTGAGCACCTCCGTCATGGTGGAGCCGTAGTAGACGCCGGCGCCGGTCAGTTCCTCCGCGCCGGCCGCGTCCAGCTTGCGGTACTGAACGCCGGTGGTGACCATCAGCGCGTGGCAGGCGATCTCCGTTCCGTCCGTCGTGGTCAGGTAGCGGTACTGGCCGTCCACGCGTAGCGCGTTCACCTGCACCGGCGTCAGGATTTCCGCGCCGAACTTGCGGGCCTGCGCCACGGCGCGCCGGGTGAGGTCCGCGCCGCTGAGCCCGCGCGGAAAGCCCAGGTAGTTTTCGATCAGCGACGACGTCCCCGCCTGCCCGCCCGGCGCCTCGGCGTCCACCACGAGCGTCTTGAGCCCCTCGGACGCGCCGTAGACGGCGGCGGCGAGCCCGGCCGGCCCCGCGCCCACAATGGCCAGGTCGTAGAACGGCTGCTCGGCATGGATGCGCAGCCCGGCCTTTTCCGCCACGTCGCGGGGCAGCGGCTGCACGAGGTGCGATCCGTCGGGAAAAAGGACGACGGGGAGTTCGCGGCCGTCCAGCCCGGCGGCCTCCAGCAGCTTGCATGCTTCGTCGCCCTGCTCCACGTCCAGGGCGCGGTAGGGCACCTGGTTGCGGGCCAGAAAGTCCTTGATGTCGTGCACCTGCGGCGACCAGCGCGGCCCCAGCACCCGGATGCCGTCGTCGTAGCCGGGGCGGTACTGGCCGCGCCAGTCGTCCAGCAGCTCGTCCAGCACCGGGTACAGGTTGGCCTCGGGCGGGTCCCACGGCTTCTGCAGGTAGAAGTCGATGTGGGCGCGGTTGATGGCGCCGATGGCCGCGTCGATGTCGGAGTACGCGGTGAGGATGGCGCGCCGGGCGGTGGGCGCGTACTCGACGGCCGCTTCCAGGAACTCCACGCCGCTCATGCGCGGCATGCGCTGGTCGGCCAGGAGGAGCGCAACGGGCTCGCCGCGGACGCTCACTTGGCGAAGCAGTTCCAGGCCGTCTTCGCCGGAGGCGGCGGAAAGCACGCGGTAGTCGCGCCCGTACCGCCGCTTGAGGTCGCGTTCCACTGCGCGCAGCACTTCGGGGTCGTCGTCCACGACGAGAATAACGGGTCTGGCTGCCACGGTGGGGGCTCCGGATGGGGCGTGTGGAAAGGGCGGGGAAGAGTCACCGATCGCCCGAACGGTCAATCTAGTAAACCGCGCAAGAGCCCTCACCCCGCGTGCTGCGCACGACGACCCTCTCCCACGAACAGATGTGGGAGAGGGAGCACACCCCAGTGCCGTGCGTTCCGGATGGTTCGGTGTGGCGGCGGGCTCCCCCCTCCCCCCAGCCCCCTCGCCCCGCAAGCGGGGGAGGGGGAGCCGTTTGGCGCGGGGGACGGGTCGGTGCGTAGCCGCCGCCTCCGTCGAGGCTTGCAGGCGGCTCTCGTCGGGGAGGGAGCCGCGTCCCGCGTTAAGCGAGTGAATCCGCCGCTCGAATTGCGGTAATCCCCTCGCCATGGCCGCAGGCGCATCCGCGGCTCCGTTGGGGCGAGCCGCGTCTCCGTCGGGGAGGTCGTCGGCACCTTCGATAGGGCGGGTTAGCCGCGTCCCGCGTTGAGCGAATGGATCCGCCGCTCGAACTGCGGGAACCCCCGGCTCACGGCCGCTGGCGCGTCCACGACCGGGGCTTCAACTGCGTACGGCGTGACGACGCGGACCCTTGCTCCGCCACGACGCCCGAGGCGTCCTCCTGAGGAGGCGCCGGCCGAACCTGTTGCCGCGCCGAGACTTGGCGCCGACGAAGGATCTACCTTCCCCAGGGTCCAGCCATCCCGCGCGCACCGTACTCGCCCCGCGATGCAGTTGAAGCCCCGAACGGCGCCTATGGGCGTCGTGTCGGGGCTTCCCGCTTCTGGAGCGGCGGATTCATTCGCTCAAGGAAACTTGCTCACGGGCAGGTCTCTGCTCTCCATCTCGCACCTTCCGACCGCCCCAACCCTCCCCCAGTCTTTTTTGGGGGAGGGTGGGCCGGTGGTGCCGGCCCGGGTGGGGGCCGCCCTGAAGCCCGCCGCAACCCACGAATCCAGCCGCCGAGTGTCGTTCGCACTCACGCACCCAGCACCCCGCACTCACGCACTTCCCTTACTCCTCCCCGTACAGCGCCTCCAGCTCGTAAATCGCCTCCGCCGGGCCGATCACGATCATCGTCTCGCCGGGGCGGATGACGCGCTGGGCATCGGGATTGAGCGCGAAGTCGCCCTCGGGGCCGCGGATGGCCAGGATGCTCACGTTCCGCATCCGCCGCAGATCGCATCCCGCCACCGTCTGTCCGGCGAATGGCGACCCGTGCGGAATCACGATCTGCCCCACGTCCACCGCGATGTTCACGCTGAAGCTGAAGATCTCGTTGAACAGGTCGTGCACGGCGGGGCGAAGCAGCGCCAGCGCCAGCCGGTGCCCGCCGATGTCGTCGGGCGTGACCACGCGGTCCGCGCCGGCGCGCCGCAGCTTGCTTTCCGACTGCTCGGCGTTGGCGCGCGCCACGATCAGCAGTTTGGAGCTGAGCTCCCGCGCGGTCAGCACCGTCAGCACGTTGTTGGCGTCGCTGTCCAGCGCGGACACCAGCCCGCGCGCCCGGTCCACGCGCACGCGCCGCAGCACGTCGTCCTCCGTGGCGTCGCCGATCAGGTGGGGCGTCTGGCTGGCCAGCAGCGCTTCTTCCTGCGCGGGATCGTTGTCCACCACGACGAACGTTTCGCCGCGCGCCGCCAGGTCGCGCACGATGCGCGTGCCCAGCCGCCCGTGGCCGCAGACGACGTAGTGGTCTTTGAGATGGGAGAGCGAGTCCTTCATCTTTCGCCGTTGCACGCTGGTCCAGAGCGTCTGCCCGAGCGCAACCTCAACCAGGTTGCTGGCCGCCCACGCCCCCACGCCCACGCCCAGCACGATGAGCCCCATCGTGAACACGCGGCCCGTGGTGGTCAGCGGCTCGATCTCGCCGAAGCCCACCGTGGCGACCGTGATGATGGTCATGTACAGCGAGTTGATCCACCTCATCCGCTCGATGAAGTGGTATCCCACGGTGCCCACAACCACGAGCAGAATGAGCACCCCCACCGACAGCTGAAACTGACGCAGCGGGTCCTCGAGCCAGCCGCGCACGCGGTGGCCCCAGGTGCGGCCCTGCGGGGTGTGCGGGCGTCTGCGTCGCGGGCGTGAGGGCACGAATGCGTGTGATCGGGCGATGTGCGCGTGCGGGATGCCGCGTATCCGCCCGAACGCACGACGTGCGCCGCGCGTTCAGGGCAGGGCAGGGCAGGGCGGATGATGATCAGCGGATGATGATCAGCGGATGATGATCAGCCGATGTGGATCAGAAGATGTGGATCAGGAGATGTGGATCAGGAGATGTGGATCAGGAGATGTGGATCAGGCCACCCGAATGCGGCCATCTGATCAGTCGGGGTCAATCAGCGATTCTCATCAGCCGTGAATGCGATCGCCTCATGCGGATGCGCCGGGTTGTGTCGGCCGAGAGGCGATCACTGATGTGGATCAGGCAAGCGCATCGACGGGCTCGGGGCGAGGCAGCCGGCGGTCGGGATGCGTGAGCAAACCGCGGCCGAGCGGGTTGAGAGGCAACGTGAGGTCGAGCGAGCTAACGCGAAGTGCGGCATCCTGATATGCGGCGCAACTGAGAACGTCTGTCGATCCGCCGAACCCGCGGAGACGGCCTATCCGCCGAAGCCGCGGGTGGCGGCGACGGCTTGGCGGTACGACTCCACCTGCGCCGCGATCTGCGCCTCGCTCCACCCCACGCCGTCCGCGCGAGCCATCCGCCGCCCCACCTCTTCCGCCACGGCGAGCCCTCCATCCACGGCCTCGTAGAACAGGTGCATCCGCCGGATGAGCACGTCTTCCAGCCGCATCGCCATCTCTGCGTTGACCGCGTGGTCCACCTCGGCCCAGATGTACGGATGCCCCGCCATCAGCCGGCGCCCGGCCTCCGCGTCGCGGCGGACGGCGGCCAGCACGGCCTCCGCATCCTCGCCGTACGCGCGCGCCAGGTGCTCGCCGACGTCCGCGTCCAGCCCGGCGCCGACGGCCTCGTGGACGACGCGCGCCAGAAATTCTTCCCACGGCTCCTGCGGGTCGCCGGGGAGCGGCAGGTGCGCGGTGGGGCTTTCCCCCGACGCCACGCCCGCCTCCTTGAGCAGCCTGGCCGCTGCGTCCACGGCCTGTCCCGCCATCACGCGGTACGTGGTGAGCTTGCCGCCCGCGATGTTCAGCAACCCGCTGCGGTCGCGCCAGATCTCGTGCTCGCGCGACGTGGCGCTCGCGGCCAGCCCGCCGTCCGCCTTGTCCGGCGCCAGCAGCGGCCGGATGCCCGCCCACGTACTCACGACGTCCGATCCGGTCAGCTTCGCGGCGGGAAAGATCCCGTTTGCCGAATCCAGCAGGTACTTCACGTCCGACTCGTCCGCGCGGACGTCGGCGGGGGAGCCCACGTAGTCCGTATCCGTCGTCCCCACGTACGAAAAGTCGCCCCAGGGCAGGACGAACATCACGCGTCCGTCCACCGGCGAGCGGAAGGTGATGGCGTGGCGGTTTCCGATGCGGTCGCGCCGCACCTGGATGTGCACGCCCTTGGTGGGCCGCAGCCGCGGCTTGGTCCCCGAATCCGCCAGCGTGCGTACCGCGTCGCTCCACGGGCCCGTCGCGTTCAGGATCACGCGTGCCCGCACGTCCACCGTGTCGGCGCGCGGGTTCAGGCAGTCGCGGACGCGCACCCCCGACACCCCGCGCGGGTCGCGCAGAAACCCGCTGACCTCGGCGTGCGGCACCACCGCCGCGCCCGCCTCGTGCGCGCCGCGGGCGTTGGCCAGCGTCAGCCGCGCGTCATCCACCGAGGCGTCGTAATACAGCGCCGCGCCGGCCAGCCCGTCCGTGCGCAGCCCCGGCTCCTCGTCCTTCATCCTGGCGCGCGAAACCATGCGGTGGCGCGAGATGTTGCGGAAGAGCGAAAGCGCGTCGTACAGCCACATCCCCGCCTGCAGCTTGCGCAGCCCCACGGGCTCGCCGCGGTAAACGGCGAACAGAAAGGGCAGGGGATGCACAAGATGAGAGGCCAGCCCGAGCAGGCGTCGCCGCTCGGCGCTGGCCTCGAAGACGAGACGCAGATTTCCGGTTTCCAGGTAGCGGATGCCGCCGTGGATCAGGCGCGATGACCGGCTGCTCGTCCCCCGCGCCAGGTCGCCCGCGTCCACCAGGGCGACGCGCAGCCCGCGTCCGGCGGCGTCGCGCGCCGCGGCCGCGCCGGTGATCCCTCCGCCGATGATGAGCAGGTCCCACGTCTCGCCCGTGAGCGAGGCCAGGTGCTCCGCGCGCGCGCGGGCGGAGAACGGAGCGAAGTGCGTGTCCATCGGCCCCGCTCCCGCCGTGGTCAGGTTGCGCCGCCCGGACGGGCGACGTCGAATCCCAGCGCGCTCAGCAGCGAATGGAACGACACGTCGCTGTGGCTGAGGACGAATACGCCCTCAAAGGTGGTGTCCAGAAAGGTGAAGTCCGTCTCGATCACCAGCCCCGAGGCGTGCCGCGGGCCCAGTTCCTCGCGCGAGCCCACCTCCATCACCGGCGTGCCGATCATCACGCCCTTGTTCAGAAACGTCCCCAGCACGCCCACGTACGCCGCGCACACGATGTTCCCCATCTCCATCAGCGCCGACTTTTCCAGCTCGCCGATGGACACGTGGCGCGACGGGTCGCGGCGCAGCATGAGCGCCACCATGCGCAGCGCGGTTTCCGTCGCCAGAATGAGCGAGGCGTGCTCGCCCCCTTCTTCGCTGACGCCGGAGATGGGAACGCTGATCACCACCAGGTCCCCGTCCCCGGGCAGCGCGGCGCTGAGACCCGCCCACTGGATGCGGGGAACGGAAATCATCACCGTCAGGCCGGTGAGCGCCGACAGGTTGGTGGCCGCGTGGCCGGCGCCGATGTTCACCACTTCGCGGATGGCGTCCATCTGCGTGGGGGTGACCGGGGTCTGGTTCATCAGGGGATCGTGTGTGTGGTCGATGAAAAAAACCGCGAAGCCGGGCACCCGCGGCCGCGCGGTTCCGGCGGGCGGGGGCGGCGCGCCATGCGCGTGCCCCGGCCCCCGTGCAGATACCGAACCAGCCCCGCTGGGGACGGGCTACAGCCTGGGGACGGTGACGCCCACCTGGCCCTGGTACTTGCCCTTGCGGTCCTTGTAGCTCACCTCGGGCCCCTCGGGGTCGCCCTCGAAGAAAATCACCTGCGCGATCCCCTCGTTGGCGTAGATGCGGGCGGGAAGCGGCGTGGTGTTGCTGATTTCCAGCGTCACGAACCCCTCCCACTCCGGCTCGAACGGGGTGACGTTGGTGATGATGCCGCATCGCGCGTACGTCGATTTGCCGACGCAGAGCGTGATGACGTTGCGGGGGATGCGGAAGTACTCCACCGAGCGGGCCAGCGCGAACGAGTTGGGCGGCACGATGCACACGTCGCCGCTGAAGTTCACGAAGCTGCGGTCGTCGAACGCCTTGGGATCGACGATGGCGTTGTTGACGTTGGTGAAAATCTTGAACTCGTCGGCCACGCGCATGTCGTAGCCGTAGCTGGACAGGCCGTAGCTGATGGTGCCCTCGCGCACCTGCGCGTCCTCGAACGGCTCGATCATTCCCGCGCGGGCCTTCTCGCGGATCCACCGGTCAGACCGAATGCTCATGGTGCGGAACGTGAAGGGGCGGGGAAAACCGCCTGAACCGCCCCGCGCGGGCGGGGTAAACAGATCAGGCCGAAGGGACGGGAACAGGCGGCAACCTACGCGGCCCCCCATGAGGCGGCAAGGCCCGTTTTTCGCTCTCCGTCCCCGTCCGCCCGGGCTTGCGACGTTCGCTTGACCGGGCTGGAAGCGCGCAGTATCTTGGCGCGTCTCCCAGCAAGTGAAGCTTTTCACAAACTCCTGTTTCAAGGACCGGCCCGACGCCATGCTTCGCCCGTACCTTCCCGTACTGATTCTCCTGGTCCTGTCGGTCGCGCAGGCGGTGGGGATGGTGGTGCTGTCGTCGGTGCTCAGTCCGGGCAGGGCGACCAAGGCCAAGTCGGCGCCGTACGAAAGCGGAATGAATCCGCTCGGCGGCACCCGCGAGCGCTTTTCGGTCAAGTTCTACGTGGTCGCGATCCTGTTCATCGTGTTCGACGTGGAGACCGTGTTCCTGCTGCCCTGGGCGGTGAGCATGCGCGCGCTGGGCTGGCACGGCTTCGCGGTGGCGATGATCTTCATCTTCATCCTCACCGTGGGCCTCGTCTACGAATGGAAGAAAGGAGCGCTGGAATGGGACTGAACGACGCCCCCTCCGGCAGCATGGATCCCACGGAAGGCCAGCCGCGGAACGCGGAGGGCCTTGCCGTTCATCAGGGCCTTCCCGGCAGCGTACAGCCGGCGACCCTGCAGCAGTCCAACATCTTTGACGGCCAGCCGGGGTTCATGACCACCCGGCTCGACGCCGTCGTGAACTGGGCCCGCATCAACTCGCTGTGGCCCATGCCGTTCGGCACGGCGTGCTGCGCCATCGAGATGATGGCCACCGCCGCCACGCGGTTCGACCTGGCCCGCTTCGGCATGGAGCGCATGAGCTTCAGCCCGCGCCAGGCGGACCTGCTGATCTGCGCCGGCCGGGTGAGCTACAAGATGGCTCCCGTGCTCAAGCGCATCTGGGAGCAGATGCCCAGCCCCAAGTGGGCCATCAGCATGGGCGCCTGCGCCAGCACGGGCGGCGTGTTCGACGTGTACAGCATGGTGCAGGGGATCGACACCATCATCCCCGTGGACGTGTACGTTCCCGGCTGCCCGCCGCGCCCCGAGGCGCTGATGTACGGCATTCTGCTGATCCAGGAAAAGATCCGGAACAGCGCCGCCACCAGCGACGACGAGTGGAACGCGGTGGACCAGCTTCCCGAAACCGGCAGCTACCTGCCGCGCGAGGTGCTGGACCGGGTGACGCTGCCCTTTGGCAACAGCACCAACCAGAACCGCAGCAGCGGGCTGGTCAGCACCGGCGCGGTGGTCCGCGTTTCGGACCGGCTGCCGTGACGAACGGAAAGTGCCCAGTTCCCAGTGCCCGGTCCGTCGAGACCCGGACTGGGCACTGGGAACCAAGCACTGGGCACTTCTTCTCCTGACATGACCGACTTCAAGAAGGGACTCGAGGGGCTGGACCAGGGCCCGCGTCCCTCCGAGTCCGAGGCCCCCGGCGCGCCGCCCCAGGCGGGCGACCTGCCGCCGCACCCCACCGTCGACGCGCTCTGCCAGGAGTTCGGCGAGGCGGTGCTGCGGCACGAGCTGGTGGCCGGCGACGAGCACATCGTGTACGTCCCCGCGGAGCGCAGCCTGGAGATCCTGACCTGGCTGCGCGACACGGGGCGGTACGACTTTCTGCAGGACCTGACGGCCGTGGACTACGGCGGCGGACGGTCCATCCAGGTCGTCTACCAGCTCTGGTCCATTCCCGCCAAGCTCAACCTGCGCGTCAAGGTGGAGCTTCCGCTGGACGGGCTGGAGATCGAGACCGTGTACTTCCTGTGGCGCGCGGCCGACTGGCTTGAGCGCGAGGTGTACGACATGTTCGGCGTCGTGTTCCGGGGGCACCCGGACCTGCGCCGCATCCTCATGCCGTACAACTACGCCGAAGGGCACCCGCTGCGGAAGGACTTTCCCCTGCGCGGCCGCTTCAGCCGCGCCGAGCAGACCCGCCGCGCGCTGTCGATGAAGACCGAGGACCACTACTCGCCGCAGGAGCTGGAAATGGCTCACGCCCTGGGCCAGACCATGCCGGACCCGTTCAACGCCGACGTGCCGGACCAGAGCCAGTTCGGCGGCATGGGAGGAGCGGGCTGATGGCGCTGCGCAGAGTCGTCTACAACGTCACCCGCAACCCCGAGCTTTCCGCCGGGGGAAGCCTGGTGCACGCGCCCATCGTTCCCGTGCAGGGCGAAGCCCGCGAAGTGCACGAGGACGTGTCGGGCGAGCACATGCTCATCAACATCGGCCCGCAGCACCCGGCCACCCACGGCGTGCTGCGCCTGGTGCTGGAGCTGGACGGCGAAACCGTCGTCCGCTGCATTCCGCACATCGGCTACCTGCACTCGTCGTTCGAGAAGCTGGGCGAGTACCGTGACTGGAACCAGATCGTTCCGCTCACCGACCGCATGGACTACCTGGCGCCGCTGATCTACAACTGCGCTTACGCCATGGCGGTGGAAAAGATGATGGGCATCACCGTCACCGAGCGCTGCAAGGTGGTGCGGGTGATGTGCATGGAGCTGGACCGCATCTTCAGCCACCTGCTCTGGCTGGGAACCACGGGAATCGACCTGGGCGCCTTCACGGTCTTTCTGTACACGTTCCAGCAGCGCGAAAAGATCTACGACCTGCACGAGAACCTGACCGGCGCGCGCATCACCACCAGCAGCACGCGCATCGGCGGGATGATGGCCGACCTGCCGGCGGGGTGGGTGGAGCAGCTGGACCAGTTCCTTACCGGCTTTCTGCCGGTGCTGGACGAGGTCGACACGCTGCTCACCAACAACGCCATCTGGATCGGGCGCACGCAGGACGTGGGCGGCATCAGCGGCGAGGACGCGGTCAACTTCGGCCTGTCGGGCCCCAACCTGCGCGCATCGGGCGTCAGCTACGACGTGCGCCGCGACCGTCCGTACTACGACTACGAGACGTACGACTTCGACGTGCCCGTCGGCGAGCACGGCGACATCTACGACCGCTACCTGTGCCGCATGGAAGAGATGCGGCAGAGCGTGCGCATCCTCCGCCAGGCCATCCAGCGCCTTCCGGGCGGGCCCATCAACGTGGACGACCCCCGCGTCATTCTGCCGACCAAGACGGCGGCGATGAACGACATGGAGTCCATGATCCACCACTTCAAGGTGGTGATGGAGGGCGTTCGCGCCCCGGTGGGCGAGTCGTGGTTCTCGGTGGAGTCGTCCAAGGGCGAGCTGGGGATGTACGTGGTTTCCGACGGAGGCAGCAAGCCGGTCCGCTGGCGCGTGCGCGGGCCCAGCTTCATCAACATCGCCGCGCTGCCGCACATGATCGAGGGGGCGCTGCTCTCCGACGTGATCGCGGTGAACGCGTCGCTCGACATCGTGCTGGGGGAGATCGACCGATGAGCGCCGAGCCGATCCGCTCCGGCAGCGAGTACGACCCGACGTCGTGGCCCGAGGCGAAGCAGGTGCCCGGGTTTGCCGGCGACACGGGCGAGTTCGCCACCCTGTCCGAGGCCGACGTGCGCGGAAGCGCGTACGTGGGCCAGCGCCCCGCCGACGGAGGCCATGCCTCCGTTGCCGGCACCCTGCCGTACCAGGTGGCGACCAGCCGTGCGGACGCGCCCCTGTTCGTGGGCCCGTACGAGGACCGGCTGGAGAAGGTGCTGAGCCGCTACCCGGACCGGCAGGCGGCGCTGCTTCCCGCGCTGCACCTGGCGCACGAGCTGCGCGGCCACCTGAGCCCGCAGACGCAGGACGAGGTGGCCGAACGGCTGCAGCTTCCGCCGGCGTACGTGCGCGGCGTGGCCACCTTCTACACCATGTACAACCTGGCCCCGGTCGGGAAGTACCTGATCCAGGTGTGCACCAACATCTCGTGCAACCTGTGCGGCGGCGACGCCGTGCTGGAAAGCTTCCTCAAGCACACGGGCACGGACCTGGGCGAGGTGAGCGCCAACGGGCTGTGGACGGTGATCGAGGTGGAGTGCCTGGGCGCCTGCGGGTTCCCCACGGCGGTGCAGATCAACGAGCGGTACTTTGAGAACGTGCGGCCGGAAAACGTCCCCGCGATCCTGGAACGGCTGGTGTAGAACGGCAGTGCCCAGTTCCGAGTGCCCGGTGCCCAGAGGGGCGCGGACACTCGAACTGGGACCGGGCACTTGGGCACTGAGCACTGGGCACTTTCTTTCGATATGGCATATCCCTACAGGCACCCGTCCGAGGTGCAGCTTCTGTCGAAGCACTTCGGCGAGCCGGAAGCCCGGACGCTCCAGGGCTGGGTGGAGCGCGGCGGCTACCAGGCGTTGCGCAAGGCGCTGGGCATGAGCCCCGCCGACATCGTCACCGAGGTCAAGAACTCGGGGCTGCGCGGCCGCGGCGGCGCCGGCTTCCCCACGGGGATGAAGTGGAGCTTCATGCCCAAGAAGGAGCCGGGCAAGCCGCACTTTCTCGTGTGCAACGCCGACGAGAGCGAGCCGGGGACGTTCAAGGACCGCGAGCTGATGCGGTGGACGCCGCACGCGCTCATCGAGGGGTGCCTGATCGGCGCGCACGCCATCCACGCCGAGCACGCCTACATCTACATCCGCGGCGAGTTCTTCGAGGCGGCGCAGATCATGGCGCGCGCCATCGAAGAAGCGTACGCGGCCGGCTACATCGGCAGGAACATCTTCGGGTCCGGCATCGACCTGGACCTGACGCTGCACATCGGCGCGGGCGCCTACATCTGCGGTGAAGAAACCGGGCTGCTGAACTCGCTGGAGGGCCGCCGCGGAGAGCCGCGCGTGAAGCCCCCGTTCCCCGCCATCGCGGGCGCGTTCCGCTACCCCACGGCGGTGAACAACGTGGAGTCGCTGATCGCCGCCGCGCAGGTGGTGCTGAACGGCGCCGAGTGGTACAAGCAGTACGGCACCGAGAAGTCGGTGGGCACCAAGCTGTTCTGCGTCAGCGGCCACGTGAAGCGCCCCGGCAACTACGAGATGCCGCTGGGCTTCAACTTCAAGGAGTTCATCTACGACGTCTGCGGCGGAACCCCCACCGGCAAGCCGGTCAAGGCGGTGATCCCCGGCGGCTCGTCGGTGCCCATTCTGAAGGCGGACGAGCTGGACATCGGCATGGACTACGAGTCCATGGCCGCCGCGGGAACCATGCTGGGCTGCGGCTCCGTCATCGTCATGGACGAGGGCGTGAACGTGGTGAAGCAGGTGCGGCGGATGGTGGACTTCTACGCCCACGAAAGCTGCGGGCAGTGCACGCCCTGCCGCGAAGGCACGGCGTGGAGCAGCAAGATCCTGCGCCGCATCGAGATGGGCCGCGGCGCCCCCGAGGACCTCGATACCCTGCTGCAGATCTCCGACAACATGTCGGGCAAGACGATCTGCGTGCTTTCCGACGCCGCGGCCGCGCCGATCGTGTCGTCCATCCAGAAGTTCCGCGACGACTACCTGGCGCTGATGCAGGCCGGGCAGCTCGCCGGGGCCGGTGTCCGCTGATGCCGGCCACCGCTGACCACGAGGGATAACGGCGATGGCCGAACCCACTCCGACGCCCGAGAACGTTTCCGTCACGATCGACGGAATGACCCTGTCCGTGCCCAAGGGCACGCGGCTGCTGGATGCGTGCGCCCAGGCGGGCGTGAGCATCTCCCACTACTGCTACCACCCCGGCCTTTCGGCCCCCGCCCAGTGCCGCATGTGCCTGGTGGAGGTGGAGAAGTCGCCCAAGCTCGTGGCCTCGTGCGTGGGCACGGTGGCGGACGGCATGGTGGTGCACACCCAGAGCGAGAACGCGCTCAAGGCCCGCGAGGGCGTGCTCGAGTTCTATCTGGTGAACCACCCGCTGGACTGCCCGGTCTGCGACCAGGCCGGCGAGTGCAAGCTGCAGGACTACGTGTCGGCCGAGGGGCCGCCCATGGGCCGCAGCAAGGAGCCCAAGCGCGTGCTGGGCCGCGACGACTTCGGCGGCGACGTGATGTTCTACGCCGACCGCTGCGTCATGTGCACCCGCTGCGTGCGCTTCATGCGCGAGGTGGCGCAGGATGAACGGCTCACGACGGTGCAGCGCGGCTCCCGGACGGTCATCGACACCTTCTACGACGAAGGGCTGACGGGGAACATCTGGGCCGACAACATCGTGGACCTGTGCCCGGTGGGCGCGCTCGTCAGCAAGGACTTTCTGCACAAGGCGCGCGCCTGGGACCTGGACCGCACGCCGTCGGTCTGCCCCAACTGCAGCATGGGGTGCAACGTCCGCCTGGAAACGCGCGACAACCAGGTCATGCGCCTGAAGCCGCGCCCCAACCCCGAAGTGAACGCGCACTGGATGTGCGACTTCGGCCGGCTGAACTACTCGTGGATGAACCGCGTGGACCGCATCGAGGCGCCGCTGGTGCGCGACGGCGGACGCCACGTTCCCATGTCGTGGGCCGACACACTCACCCGGCTGGCCGACGCGCTTCGCGGCGCTGCGGGCGGCGCCCGGGCGGTCGTCTCTCCGTTCGAGGGGAATGAAGGGATCGGCGCGCTGCGCCGGGTGCTGGAGGCGGTGGGCGGCGGTGACGGCGTGTTCCGCTGCGAGCAGGGCGAGGAAGTGATCCTTCCCGGCTTTCCGGAACTGGCGCTTCGCCGCGACCGCGCCGCCAACGTGGTGGGCGCCGAGCTGTTCGGCTTCGCGCGGACGGGCGGGGCGGACGGCAAGGGCGGGCTGGAGCAGGCGGCAGCGCACACGGGCGTGCTTTTCGTGCTGGGCGACGAGCTGGCCGACGCGCCGGCGGACTTCGGCGCCAACGCGTCGCTGTTCGTCTACGTGGGGCAGCACCTGGCCCCTGCGGCGCGCAACGCCCACTTCGTCCTGCCGGCGACCACGTTCGCGGAGATGGAAGGGACGTTCACCAACATCCAGCGCCGGGTGCAGCGCTTCTGGCCCGCGCAGCGCGCGCCGGGAATGGCGCGCCCGTCGTGGCAGATTCTGGGCGTGCTGCTGGCCGGCATCAGCGAAGCGGGCGCGCCGGGAACGGCCGCCGACGCGTTCGCCGGGCTGGGCGCGGTGCGGGCGGAGTTCGGCCAGCTGAGCTGGGCGGAGCTGGGCGCGCAGGGCGCGGTGCTCCCCGGCGTGCGCGAGCTGCAGGAAACGGGAGACTGACGCAGCAGACCGTGCCCGCAGACCGGGCACGGAGGACTGGAAGCCGGGGACGTCGAAACGTTCCCGGAACCAGGGACTGAGCACTTATCCTTTTCCGTTCACACGGACCGGACGCGAATGCAAGCAGGACACATTCTGGCGGGCCTTGCCCCGATGAGCGACATGGCGTTCGCCGTATCGTCCATCATCAAGGTGCTGCTGGTCTTCGTGGTGGTGCTGGTGACCGTGGCCATGCTCACGCTCATGGAGCGCAAGGTGAGCGCGTGGATGCAGGACCGTCTGGGTCCCAACCGCGTGGGCCCGGGTGGCCTGGGCCAGCCGGTGGCCGACGGCCTCAAGAACATCCTCAAGGAAGAAACCAATCCGGCGGAGGCCAACGGGGTGTTCTTCACCCTGGCGCCCATGCTGTCCATCATCCCGGCGATGATCACCTTTGCGGTGATCCCCTTCGCCGCGCCGCTGCCGATCTTCGGGACGGTGGTGCCGATGGTGATTGCCGACCTTCCCGTGGGCGTGCTGTTCCTGATGGCGTTCAGCTCGCTGGGCGTGTACGGGATCGTGATGGCGGGCTGGGCCAGCAGCAACAAGTACGCGCTGCTGGGCGGCCTGCGCGCGGGCGCGCAGATGATCAGCTACGAGATCGCGCTGGGCCTTTCGCTGATGTCGGTGTTCTTCCTCGTCGGCAACGTGACGCTGACGGAGGTCATCTACACGCAGCAGCGGATGAACATGTGGTTCGCGCTGCCGCTGTCGGTCTCCTTTTTCTTCTTCTGGATCTCGAGCTTCGCGGAAACCAACCGCCTGCCGTTCGACCTTCCCGAAGCGGAGTCGGAGCTGGTGACCGGCTACCACACCGAGTACAGCGCGATGAAGTTCTCCATGTTCTTCATCAGCGAATACTCGCACGTGCTTACGGTGTCGGCGCTCATGGCCACGCTGTTCCTGGGCGGGTGGGACGTGCCGGGGAGCTTTGACGACATGCTGGGCTACAACGCGGCCGGGCAGTGGGTCGGCGCCACGCCGCACTGGAGCATCACGCTGCTTACGTTCGGTGCGTTCGCCCTCAAGACCTTCCTGTTCATCCTGATCTTCATGCTGGTGCGGTGGACCGTTCCGCGGTTCCGCTACGACCAGGTGATGGACCTGGGATGGAAGATCATGCTTCCCGCCGCGCTGGTGGCCGTCGTGATCACCGCCGCGACTGTGCTGGGGCTGGACAGCTACGGCGTGCGGTTCGAGGACAAGTTCCTGGGGATCTTTCCCACCTACGCCCTGGTGCTGACGGTGGTGAACGGGATCATGCTGGCCGCCGTGCTCTGGCTGATGGACCGGGGCCACACGCTGGGCGGCACCGGCGCCATGGAAGACAAGCGCATCCACGCCCGTGAAGTGGCGCGCCGCCGCTCCGAGCAGATGCGCGTTCGCCTGACCACGCCCCGCGCGGGCGCGAGGTAAAAGCAGATGCCGGCAACCGTAAAGGTAATGAAGCGCCCGGTACGGCAGTCGTCGTACATCCGGGCCACGCTCAAGGGGATGGCGCTCACCTTCAGGCACATGGTGAAGGCCGCGGGCGACCGCAGCGAAGCGACCATCCAGTATCCCGAGGTCAAGAAGCAGTTGAGCCCGCGGTGGCGCGGCACGCACGTGATGGAAACGCACGACGACGGGCGTCCCAAGTGCGTGGCCTGCGGCCTGTGCCCCACCATCTGCCCGGCCAACTGCATCAAGCTGGTGCCGGGCGAGGACGACCAGGGGAACCGCTACCCCATCGTCTACGAGATCGACGAGTTCCGCTGCATCTTCTGCGGGATGTGCCAGGAAGTCTGCCCGGTAGAGGCGATTCACGTGGGCAACCACTACGAGAACGCCGAGTACACGCGCAACAACTTCGTGTACGACCTGAACCGGCTGATGAAGCAGGAGCATCCGGTGACGATGCTGTGGGACCCCGCGGATCCGGCGGGCGAATAACGGAAGTGCGTGAGTGCTGGGTGCGTGAGTGCGGTAGTGGCTCGCGCGTCCGGCGGCTGACGGGTGGGTGGCGAAGGCCGCAGTCCGCGGGAGCGTTCTCGGCGCATTCATCCGCTCTGGATGTCGGACGCCCCGGGGCTGGCTGAAACGGACCGGGGCAGCGGATGCAGTCCGCGAAGGCGGACTTAGTGCTGTTCCAGCGGCGAATTCATTCGCTCCTGGTGGGGTCCGCGCCGGGCCTGGCCCAAGGCGATCGCGTCCGGGGGCGGGTTGATCCCGTCGAATGCCGGATCATCGCCGCACGGCTTGATGACGGCGGGAGGGTGAAGTGGCGGGACCAGCGGGAAACGGCGGGCGTGCAGGTGGCCCGCCGCGACGGTTTGTGTTTTCCATCGCGCGGCCCACGGGCGCGCGGCGGAGCGGACGACGGGCGAGCCGCTCCGGAACAACGATCGAACCCCGATCGATGCTGACAATCCTGTTCTTCTTCTTTGCGGCGTGCGCCGGCGGCTCCGCGCTGATGGTGGTGACGCGCCGCAACCCGGTGGCCTGCGCCATCTGGCTGATCGGCACCTTCTTTTCCCTCGCGGCCATCTACACGCTGCTGGGGGCCACGTTCATCGGGATCATTCAGATCCTGGTGTACGCGGGCGCCATCATGGTGCTGTTCCTGTTCGTCATCATGCTGCTGAACCTGGGCAACGACTACGAGGCCGACATCCGCGGCCCCGTGTGGATGATGTTCGCGGGCGGCACCGTGCTGGTGATGATGGGGCTGCTGGCCCGCGTGTACGTGGAGCAGGGCACCGCGCCGCTGGGCGAGGCCGGCCGCGCTTCGCTGGCCGCCCAGACCGCGCAGCACGGCAGCGTGGGGCTCATCGGCATTCCGATGTACCAGCAGTACGTGGTGCCGCTGCAGGCCACCGCCATCCTGCTGCTGATCGCATGCGTCGGCGCCGTGGTGCTGGCCAAGAGAAAGGTCTGAGGCCGTGGAGCACATTCCGCTTTCCTACACGCTGGGGCTCAGCGCGCTGCTGTTCAGCATCGGCGCCGCGGGGGTCATCATCCGCCGCAACGCCATCGTGCTGTTCATGTGCATCGAGCTGATGCTGAACGCCGTGAACCTGGCGTTCGTCGCCCTTTCGCCCACGGCGGGGGTGCAGGGACAGGTGTTCGTGTTCTTCGTGATCGCCGTCGCCGCCGCGGAAGCCGCGGTCGGGCTGGCCATCATCATCTCCGTCTTCCGCCACAGCGAGTCGGTGGACATCAAGAACTTCAGCCTGCTCCGGTGGTAGGGTGATGCTGCTTCTTCAACACGCCGCCGAAGCCGCGACCGAAGCCGGAGCCGCCGTCCAGCACGGCGCCGCCGCCGCGGACGCGCACGGCGCCGCGTTCCATCCCGTGCTGCCCTGGCTGATCCTGGGGCTGCCCCTGCTGGGCTTTCTGATCAACGGCCTGGTCGCCATCATCGCCGCGCGCCGCGCGCTTCCCAAGGTGCCGCCCGTGGGCGACCCGTACTGGGACAGCCACGGCCACGACGACCACGCGCACGCCGCGTCGCCCGCGCTGGCCATGGCCGGCCACGGGCACGACGCGCTGGAGCCCAGCGAGCAGGAAGGGATGGACCCCGGTGTCCGCCCCAACCCCGCGGACCACGCGCACGACCATGCCCACGGGCACGACGCGCACGGCCACGACGCGCACGACGACCACGGACACGCGGCGGGGCCCAAGCCCTGGACCCACGTGCTGCCGTCGTTCGTGGCGCCGGGCGTGATGATCGCGGCGTTCGCCGTCGCCGTCCTCAACTTTCTGGCGATGCGCGGCGCGCACGAGTTCGAGGCCATTCACGGCTGGGACTGGTTCAACGTCGGCGACCTGCAGGTCGGCTTCGACCTGCTGCTGGATCCGCTCAGCATGGTGATGGCGCTGATCATCACCGGCGTGGGCTCGCTGATCCACATCTTTTCCATCGGCTACATGAAGGAGGACCCCGGGTACCCGCGCTACATGGCGTACCTGAACCTCTTCGTGTTCTTCATGCTGATTCTGGTGCTGGGCTCGTCGTACCCGCTCATGTTCGTGGGCTGGGAAGGCGTGGGCCTCTGCTCGTATCTGCTGATCGGCTTCTGGTTCCGCGAAAAGGCGAACGCGGACGCGGGGAAGAAGGCGTTCATCGTGAACCGCGTGGGCGACTTCGGGTTCCTGATCGCCATGTTCCTGCTGTTCGCCAACCTGGGCACGCTGAACTTTGCCGAGGTGATGGCGGCGGCGCCGACCGGGCTGGAGTACGCGGGCCCGGTGGTGACGGCGATCGCGCTGTTCTTCTTTCTGGGCGCCACCGGCAAGAGCGCGCAGATCCCGCTGTACATCTGGCTGCCGGACGCCATGGCCGGCCCCACGCCGGTGTCGGCGCTGATCCACGCGGCCACGATGGTGACGGCGGGCGTGTACCTGGTGGTGCGCTCGTCGGTGATCTTCACCATGGCGCCCACGGCGTCGCTGCTGGTAGCTCTGGTGGGCGCGCTGACGGCGTTCTTCGCGGCCACCATCGGCCTGAAGCAGTGGGACATCAAGAAGGTGCTGGCGTACTCCACGGTGTCGCAGCTGGGCTTCATGTTCGCCGCCGTGGGAATGGGCGCGTACGTGGCCGGCGTGTTTCACCTGATGACGCACGCCTTCTTCAAGGCCTGCCTGTTCCTGGGCAGCGGCGCGGTGATCCACGCCATGCACGGGGCCTTTCACGCCACGCACAACGCCGCCGACGCGCAGGACATGCGCAACATGGGCGGGCTGAAGAAGTTCCTGCCGGTGACATTCATCACCATGGGGCTTTCGACGCTGGCCATCGCGGGCTTTCCGGGTCTGTCCGGCTTCTTTTCCAAGGACGAGATCATCGGCGCCGCGTGGCTGGGCGCGCAGGGTTCGTCGCCGTTCTCGGGCGGCTCGCTGTTCGGCATCCCGGGAACCGCCATCATGGGGTTCGTGGGCGGCACGCTGACGCTGGCGGCGTTCATGACGGCCTTCTACATGGGCCGCATGATGATCTACACCTTCTTCGGCAACTTCCGCGGAACGGACGTGGAGCGCGGCCACCTGCACGAAGGCAACTGGACGCTGACCGTGCCGCTGATCGTGCTGGCGCTGCTGGCGACGGTGGGCGGCTACCTGAACGTGGAAAAGGCCGTCTTCGACCACGTGCCGGTGCTGGGCCCCATCTTCAACGCCCTGGCCATCGGCGGCGACGCCTCGCTGCACCACTGGCTGCACCCCGTGATCGCGGGGTCGGAGGACGTGATCCGGAACCACGCCGACGTGGCGGAGCCGGCGCACGCCGCGTGGCCCATCTTTCTGGCCATCGTGATCGGCATCGGCGGCCTGGCGCTGGCCTGGGTGCTCACCAAGAAGCGCAACGAGCGCGTGCGCACGGCGGACGTGGAGCCGGCGTACCAGGGCGGGCTGGAAAAGGCGCTGTACAACAAGTGGTACGTGGACGAGTTCTACGACCGCGTGGTGGTGCGCCCGGTGGGCTTCCTGTCGCGCGTGGAGTGGGGAATCGACCGCGTGCTGGACGGCATGGTGGACGGCGTGGGCCGCATGGCGGAGCGGGTGGGCCTGGCGCTGGGCCGGGTTCAGACCGGCCACGTGAACACCTATGCATTCGTGCTGATCCTGGGCGTGCTGGTGCTCCTTGGCAGCTTCATGGCTCTGTGACGCGCAAACGGAAATGAAGAGCTTTTACCAGAGCCACCTGATCCTCACGATCCTCATCGTGCTTCCCCTGCTGGGCGCGGTTGCCGCGTACCTGGCCGGGGAGCGCAACGCCCGCGTGGTCGCGCTGGGCACGGGGATCCTGGAGCTGATCGTATCGCTGCCGCTGTTCGCGTACTTCGACCCGGCCGGCACCTGCGTCATGGGCGCCGGCGGCGACCAGGCGCGCAACGTCTTTTCCACCGGCGGACCCAGCACCGTGGCCATGCAGAACTGCGTGGACACGCCCTGGTTCGGCGGATGGGGAATCCACTACCAGCTGGGGATGGACGGCATCAGCCTGTTCATGGTGCTGCTGACCACCCTGCTGCTGCCGCTGATGGTGCTGGGCTCCTGGACGTACATCCGCGAGCGGCAGCGCACCTTCTACCCGGCCCTGCTCACGCTTACCACGGGCGTGGTGGGCGTCTTCGTGGCCCTGGACATGTTCGTGTTCTACGTGTTCTGGGAAATGATGCTGATCCCCATGTACTTCCTGATCGGGGTGTGGGGCGGCAAGGAGCGGGTGTACGCGGCGGTCAAGTTCTTTCTGTACACCGCGGTGGGCTCGCTGCTGATGCTGGTGGCGATTCTGTACCTGCACTTCAGGGCGCGCGCGGTGGCCGGGGGGCTGGAGACGTTCTCCTACTTCGAGTTCATGAAGCTGCCGCTGACGATGACGGAGCAGGTGCTGCTCTTCCTCGCGTTTGCGCTGGCCTTCGCCATCAAGGTGCCGGTGTTCCCGTTCCACACCTGGCTGCCGCACGCGCACGTGCAGGCGCCCACGGCAGGTTCGGTGATCCTGGCGGGCGTGCTGCTCAAGATGGGCACGTACGGCTTCATCCGCTTCGCGGTGCCGCTCTTTCCCGCGGCGTCCACGGACTCGCGCACCATCAAGTGGGCCATGGTGCTGGGGGTCATCGGCATCATCTACGCGGCGATGGTGGCCGCGGTGCAGCCCAACGCCAAGAAGCTGGTGGCGTACACCTCGGTGGCCCACCTGGGCTTCGTGATCCTGGGGATCTTTGCCTTCAACATGCAGGGGCTGCAGGGCGCGCTGCTGGTGATGATCGGCCACGGCCTGTCGACGCCCATGCTGTTCTTCCTCCTCGGCATGCTGTACGAGCGGCGCCACAGCTACGAGATCGAGGACTTCGGCGGGCTGGCGGCCACGCTTCCCGTGTTCGCGGTCATGCTGGTCTTTGCCGCGATGGCCAGCATCGGGCTGCCGGGGACGGCCGGGTTCTTCTCCGAGTTCCTGGTGCTGGTGGGCGCCTTTCGCAGCCAGCCGGTGCTGACGCTGATCGCCAGCACGGGGGTGATCTTTGCCGCGTACTACATGCTGCCGATGGTGCAGCGCATTCTGTTCAACGCGCTCGACAAGCCGGCCAACCGCGTGCTGCCGGACCTGAACGCCCGCGAACTGGCCATTCTGCTGCCGCTGGTGGCGCTGATCCTGTGGCTGGGCTTTTATCCCAAGCCGGTGCTTGACCGCATGGAACCCGCGGCGCGCGGCATCCTGGAAATGAGCCAGAACCATCGCCTCGTGACTCCGGCGGGTTATCCCGTCGCGGTCGCCGGGCAGAACCGCTGAACCGCGCCCCGTGATGCCGACGAACTTGAATCTGGTGAACCAGGCACACTATTTCTGGGCGATGCTCCCGGAAATCGTGCTGGCGCTGGGCGCGATGCTGGTGCTGATGGTGGACGTGTTCGAGAAGGGGAACAAGTCGCGCCCCTCCAGCCCCATGATCCCCATCCTTTCGCTGGGGGTGCTGCTGGCGACGGCGGTGACCAACATCCTGCTGTACCGGATGCGTGACTCGTCCGGGGTGGGGATGGTGGCGCTGGACGACTTCCGCGTGATCGTCAACTTCATCTGCCTGCTGGCGGCGGGGTTGGCCATCCTGCTGTCGGTGGGCTACCTGGACCGCCGGGGCATCAACCGCGGCGAGTTCCACGCCCTGCTGCTGTTCAGCACGCTGGGAATGATGCTGATGGCTGGCGCGTCCGACCTGCTGATGGTGTTCATCGGCCTGGAAGTGATGTCGGTGGCCATCTACGTGCTGGTGGGCTTTGACCGCATGGACGCCCGCTCGTCCGAGGCGTCGCTGAAGTACTTTCTGCTGGGCGCCTTCAGCAGCGCGTTCTTTCTGTACGGGATCGCGCTGACCTTTGGCGCCACGGGCACCACCCACATCGGCGAGCTGCACCGGCATCTGCTGGCGGGCGGCCGGGCCGAGCCCATGCTGCTGGCCGGGATGGCGCTGATCATGGTGGGCTTCGGCTTCAAGGTGGCGGCCATGCCGTTCCACATGTGGACGCCCGACGCGTACGACGGCGCGCCCACCCCGGTGACGGCGCTGATGTCGACGGGCGTGAAGGCGGCGGCGTTCGCGTCGTTCATCCGCGTGTTCATGGTGGGCTTCGCGGGGCAGTACGAGCACTGGGCGCGGCCCGTGTTCTACCTGGCGATCCTGACCATGATCGGCGGCAACCTGATCGCCGCCACGCAGGGTTCGGTCAAGCGCATGCTGGCGTACTCGTCCATCGCGCACGCCGGCTACCTGATGGCGTGCCTGCTGGCCATCAACACCGGCGGCCCGGGCGCCTTTCTGTTCTACCTGCTGGTGTACACGCTGATGACGGCCGGCGCGTTCGGCATCGTGACGGCGATGGGGCGGGGAACGGACGACCGCGCGGCGCTGGACGACTTCGCCGGGCTGGCGCACCAGAAGCCGGTGCTGGCGGGGCTGTTCTCCATCTTTCTGCTGTCGCTGGCCGGCTTTCCGCTCACCGCGGGCTTCCTGGGCAAGCTGGTGATTCTGGACGCGCTGGTGCGCGGCGGGGTGACGCAGCTGGCAGTGGTGCTGGTGCTGGCGTCGCTGGTGTCGTACTTCTACTACCTGCGCGTGATCGTGGTGATGTACATGCGCCCGGCGCGCACGGCCGAGGAGCACCGCGACACCCGCCTTCCCATGCCGGCCATGGCCGGGGTGAGCCTGGCGGCGGTGGCGGTGGTGGTGCTGTTCTTCGTGTCGGGCATCCGCTTCGTTTCGGCGGGCGTGCCCGGGGTGCAGGACGACATGGGGCTGCTGGAACTGGCCCGGGCCGGCGGAAACACGCTGTTCAACGAGGCGCCCGTGCCGGCGCAGGTCCCCGTGCGCTGACCGGCGCCGGGGCCGAACGGAACCACGCAGGCCCGGCGCACGGTCGCCGGGCCTTGGCGTTTGCACGAGGATTGCACGGATGGCGGAGATCGAAGGCGGGGCGCACACCGGGGGAGAACCGATGGCGGAGACGGAGGGACCGGAACCGGTCCGCGGAGAGCAGGGCGCCAGGCCCGGCCCCGAGGTGCGGGGCGGCAAGCCGATGGGCAAGGCGCGCAAGGCGGCGGCCGGGCTGGGCGCGGCGGCGCTGGGTGCGTACGCCGTGTACCTGCTGGGTGCGCGGCGCGCGCGGCGGCGGCCGGTGACGGAGCTGCCCAACGCGCTGGCCATGCCGCTGGAGTACGAGCCGTGGGGCGACGTGTTCTACGCGTACTACCAGCGCGAGGGCGCGGGCCGTCCCGTGGTGTTTCTGCATTCCATCAACGCGGCGGCGTCCGCGCACGAGATGCGGCCCATCGTCCGCGCGTTCACCCGCGACACCGAGCGCCCGCTGTTCGCGCTGGAGTGGGTGGGCTTCGGGCACAGCGACCGCCCGGAGATCGCGTACGAGCCGGCGCTGATGGAAGACCAGCTGGAGCACTTTCTGGAGCGCGTGGTGAAGCCGGCGGGCGGGGCGGACGTGGTGGCCCTGTCGCTGGGCGCGGCGTACGCGGCCGAGGTGGCGCGCCGCCGTCCAGACCTGATCCGCTCGCTGGTGGCGCTGGAGCCGGCCGGGCTGGGCAAGACGCCGGGCGGCATTCCCCGTATCTGGTCGCGGCTGCTGTTCACCCTTCCCGGCGTGCAGCGCGCGTTCTACGACCGGCTGACCACGCCGGAGTCGCTGTACGAGTTCGCGGCGGAGAACCTGTTCACCCCGGAGTTCGGGGTGCCGGACGATTTCGTGGACTTCGGGTCGGAGACGGCGCGGATGGAGGGCGCCTCGTTTCCGCTGGACGACTTCCTGAGCGGGCGCATGTTTCCGCGCGACACGGCCGACACCTTTCGCCGCCTGCGCCAGCCGGTGCTGGTCATTCACGGAACGGTGGAGAACCGGCGGCAGGAAAACTACGACCAGCTTCCGGAGCTGGAAGGGCGCCCCAACGTGACCGTGGTGGGGCTGCCCACGGGCGGGCTGCCGCACTGGGAGCGCGCGGCGGACGTGTGGGAGCGCGTCCGCGACTTTCTGGAGGCGCCGGCCGCGCAGCCCTGACGGGCGGCCCCGCGTATCTCCGCATTCGAATCTTTTTCGTCTGACCGATCCTGGAGCCATGATGCCGAACGTGATTCTGCGCCGTGTTTTCGCCCTGTCCGCGCTGGCGTGCGTCGCCACCGCCGCGTGCGGCAAGTCGGAGGATGAGGCCGCCGCCGGGCCGGCCCAGGTAGACACGACCAACAACGACTGGCAGGACGGAATGTCGGCGTCGCAGGTGCGGGACTCGGCGCGCGCCCTGTCGCCGGAAGAGGCGGCGCAGGCGGGGCTTTCGGTGGATACCACCATCCACCTGGAGCAGCTGGACGCGCGCGACTCGGCGCTCAGCGAGCAGGGACGGGTGAGCGCGCCCGTCCAGGGCCCCGGCGCCACGGCTCCCGCGCCCATGGACACCACCAAGGCGTCCACCGCCGCGCAACCCGCGCCCCGCCAGCCCTGATCGCGTTCTTGTGGCTGGATGAACGACCCTCTCCCGATGCGTTCGGGAGAGGGTCGTTTGCTTTCCAGGCCCCGTCAACTGCGATCACGCGGAGGTCGCGGGGGACCGCGGAGGTACGCGGGGGGAATTGCACGGAACAGAATCTCACGCAGAGCAGCAGAGGAGCAGAGGAGAACCGGCGGACGTCCGTTCTCTGCTCCTCTGCTGCTCTGCGTGATGCTCTTCCGTGTCGTGATCCGTGTGCGTCGGGAGAGGAGGGTGGAGGGCGTTGATCGAACGACCGTCCGCCAAAACCCGCAAGCCTGCTGGAAAAAAGCTTGTACGGATGGGTTGCCGTACCGGGTGGGTCACGAGTATGTTGACGGGCTTCGGGGCCGCCGGGCGGCTCCGGATTCTCAACCGACCCAAGGGAGATGCGCGTGAAGAGCATCGTGTGCGTGAAGCGCGTCCCGGATACCGAGGCGCGCCTTCGCATCGCCGGCGACGAGAAGTCCGTGGAAGCCGCCGGCGTCAAGTTCGTCCTGAACCCGTACGACGAGTTCGCCGTCGAAGCCGCCCTGAAGCACAAGGAAGCGGCCGGATCGGGCGAGGTCACCGCCATCAGCGTGGGGGGCGCCGAAAGCGCCGAAACGCTGCGCACCGCCCTGGCCATGGGTGCCGACAACGCCGTCCTGCTCAAGACCGCGGGCCGCGCCGAGGGCCTGGCCGTCGCCCGCGTGCTGGCCGAGGAGATCAAGGGCCGCGAGTACGACCTGCTCCTGTTCGGCATGAAGGCCATCGACGACGACCTGCAGGCCGTGGGTCCCATGACCGCCGAGCTGCTGGGCATTCCCGCCGCCAGCGCCGTCACCGAGTTCTCGGTCGCGGACGGCAGGGTGACCGCCCACCGCGAGATCGAGGGCGGCCACGAGGTCGTGGAGCTGCGCATGCCCTGCGCGCTGACCATGACCAAGGGCGCCTACGAGCCGCGCTACGCGTCGCTCAAGGGAATCATGGCGGCCAAGAAGAAGCCGCTGGAGGAAAAGGCCGCCACCGCCGGCGACGCGGGCGTGGAAACGCGCAAGCTCAGCTATCCCAGCGAGCGCCAGGCCGGCCGCATCGTGGGGCAGGGCGCCGACGCGGTTCCGGCGCTGCTCAAGCTGCTGCGCGAAGAGGCCAAGGTTCTCTGAGGTACGGCAGGGAAGGGAATAGGGAATGGGGAATGGGGAATAGGAACTTCTGAGAAGGTTTCATCCCCGGTTTCCTTGATCTTCTTCGATTGCATTCACGCCTGAGACGACGGAGTCCCATGCCAGGCATTTTCGCGTTCGCTGAAACGCGTGACGGCGAGATCCGCAAGGTCTCGCAGGAAGTGGTGACCGCCGCCCGCAAGCTCGCCGACGCGCTGGGCACCGAGGTGCACGCGGTGGTGCTGGGCTCCGGCATCGCCGGGGCCGCGGCCGAGCTGGGCCGCTACGGCGCCGACAAGGTGTTCGTGGGCGAGGCCGCCGCGTTCGACAAGTACTCGGCCGAGGGCTTCACCACGGTCATCTCCAGCTTCATCAAGGAGCACGGCTGCGACGTCGCGCTCTTTCCCGCCAGCTCGCTGGGCAAGGACCTGGCGCCGCGCGTGGCGGCCCGCCTGGGCAGCGGCTACAGCAGCGACGTCATCGGGCTGGAGGTGCAGGGCGGCGCGGTCGTCGCCACGCGCCCGGAGTACGGCGGCAAGCTGCTGAGCCAGGTCGCCGCCACGGGCGGCACGCCGGTGTTCTCGGTGCGCGCCAACGTCTTTCTGCCGGTGGAGAACGCCAAGGCCGGCACGGTGGAGACGCTGAACGTGTCCGTGAACGAGGCCGACTTCGGCGCCATCGTCCGCGAGATCAAGGCGGGCGCGGCGGAAAAGCTGGACGTGGGCGAGGCCGGCATCATCGTGGCCGGAGGCCGCGGGCTGGGATCGCCGGAGAACTTCAAGCTGGTGGAAGACCTGGCCGCGGCGTTCGGCGGCAAGGCGGCCGTGGGCGCGTCGCGCGCGGTGGTGGACGCCGGCTGGCGCCCGCACGCCGAGCAGGTGGGGCAGACGGGCAAGACGGTCGCGCCCACGCTGTACATCGCCGCGGGCATCAGCGGTGCCATTCAGCACCTGGCCGGCATGCGCACGGCCCGCTACATCGTCGCCATCAACAAGGATCCCGAGGCCCCTATCTTCAAGGTGGCGGACTACGGAATCGTGGGCGACCTCAACGAGATCCTTCCGCGCATGGCGGATGAGGTTCGCAAGATGCTGGCGTAGTCGCGCCCGCGTCCCTGATGTGCCCGGAGGGCGCGGCCGCTGGCTGCGCCCTCCGGTCGTTTCGGGCGGGGTGTCGCGCGGCGCGGGGCGCCGTGCTAGCTTTGCCGTCCACTCCTCTACCTCGACCCACCCGCCCCACGCCCATGGCAGACCCCCAGCTCACCGGCCACGAGCACCTGGAGAACGCCCGGGAAATCATCTGGGACGCGGTGCAGATGCTGGAAGAAGCCCAGCGCGTCCTCTTTCGCGCCGGCGACAGCTACGTCGCCGATGTGTGGGGCGACGGCGTGCGCTCCGTGCTGGACATCACCGAGACGATGGCGGAGATCGCGGGCGAAATCACCGCCGTGCACATCGAGCTCGGCAAGCTGGCCAAGCGCGACCGCGCCCGCTGACGGGAACTCCCCGCTGGACCGACGAGAATCTCGGTGCGAAGGCGGTCGTTGTGTTTTTCGAGGCGCGGTTTCAACCGCCGGGCCGATCCCCGGGATGCGAACCGCCGACGGCAGGCACGAGCTTCCTCTCCACGGGTCGACATCTCTCGACGGGCTTCATCCCGGTCGATGAATAGAACGCGGTGCACTCCATGACAGAGTGCACCGCGTTCCGTTTTTCACCCGGGATCCGGCGGCCGGTCATCATTTCCATCGACCGGGAGATGACGGTGCTCCGCGGATCAGAGGCCGGCCATGCCGGCGAGCGCTCCGTACAACTCCGCGGGGAGCCGGTCCCGCGCCATCTCCACCAGCCGCCGCTCCAGGGCGCGCCCCGGGTCGGCGTACGTCACCCGGCCGCCGGGGCACGCCGCCGCCACCAGCCCGGCGCGCACGTGTAGTTCCGGACACGGGTGCACCTCCGGCTCCACCCCGCTCAGCACCATCCCGCGGTAGCCCAGCCCTTCGAACGGCTCCGCGGGCTCCGCCGAGGGGGCGAGGCCGGCAAGGAGCGCGGTGATGGCGCGCACCTCCACCGGTCCCGCCGTCCACGACGGGTTGGGACGGCCGCTGAACAGGTCTGCCTCGATCCGCATCCGCCGCTCCCGTCCGGAAGGTTACTGCACGCCCATGGAGGAACGCGCGAAGTAGTAGCCGCAGAAGTTGGTGTACGGGCCGCGGTTGGCCGTCTGCGGGTTGTAGATGATGGCGCCGCTGTCATCCGTGTTCTTGGCGGCCGTGCTGCCGGGCTTGTGGCCCCAGTAGCCGTTGCTCTGCCGGCGGTACCAGTGGTAGTCGTACCCCGGCCAGATGACCAGCGCCATGTACCACCGCGGCGCCTCGGTGGACGACGCGCAGGTTCCCGCCGGCAGCGCGCCGTCGCTGACCGCGCCCGCGCTCACGTTGGCGCACGCCATGGTGCTGGTGCCGGCGCACGTCGCGCGCCCCGGCTGCGCGAACGTGTCGGTGCGCCGGTTGGTCGCGTAGTTGTAGCAGTTGTTGTAGGGGCGCGTGCTGGCCGCGTTCCAGAACGTGGGATTGAAGGCCCCCAGTTCCACCCCGCAGCTGCCCACGGTGGCCGCCGTCCAGCTGGACGCGTCCGAGCCGATGACCGCAGCCGGGTTCCAGCACGCCGCCGCGGCCGCCGCCAGCGCCTGCGTCCCCGAATCCGGCGCCGCGCGCGACGCATCGCCCACATCCGACGAGGGCGCCGCCTGGGCGGACGAGCGCAGCATCAGTTCGTACGCCTGCGCATCGGTCGGCGCCTTGGCGAAGGCCGCCGAGGTGGACGAATCGCGCAGCGCGCGCTGCACCAGGCCGCGCAGATCCATCTTGTCGTACGACGGGCCGGCGTCCTGCAGCCCGTGCGCCGGGGCGGCGTTGCCAATGCCGCTCAGCAGGCGCTCCGCCACCTCGAAGCTGCGCCCGTTGTCCGCCGCGCGGCCGCTGCCCACGCGAAAGATTCCGGGGAGCGCCCGGCCGAACTCGGACGCCGCCGAGGCGTCCTCGCCTTCGTCCGCTTCCACGACCAAGCCGCGGTATCCCAGGATTCCCGGGAACGCGTCGGCGGGGGCCAGGGCTTCGGGGCGGCGCTGCAGATCGCGCAGCAGTTCCCGTGCTTCCTTCTCGTCCAGCACCCAGGACGGGTTCGGCCGGCCGGAGAAGATGTCGAGTGTTACGCGTGCCATGATAGCCTCCAGAGAGAGTCATGGTGATCGGCGGGGGGCGGTGCGTCCCCCGCTGATCGATAGCTAACGTAGCTTCTTTGCGATGTCAATTACAGTCGGATAATGAGCGTACTGTGTACGTCATCGGATCGGTTCCGGCTCTCCGTTCATTCTCGTATCCGTTGACACGCATTGGTTTGGATGCGGATGGCGGGCGTCTGCGGACGGTGGCCTGTGCTCCTTGTGATCTTCATGTCAAGGCGTTCTGGTGCTGCTGCTGGTGGACGTGCAGCGCTCCGCGGGCATTCTGGGGATGATGGCCGCGTCGCACGGCGGGGCGGCTTCGCCTTGCTGGGCGCGGGCGCGGCGTCTAGATTGCCCGGCTCTTTTTCCGGGGCTGGGCGTGGCTCATCCCCGTTCGGACTCTCTCCTCGCCGCGAGCGAAAGCCATGCAGCAAGTGCACACCGACAACGCCCCGGCCGCCATCGGACCGTACAGCCAGGCCATCGTGGCCAACGGCTTCGTGTTCACCGCCGGCCAGGTGCCGTTCGATCCGCAGTCCATGCAGCTGGTGCAGGGCGACATCGCCACGCAGACCGAGCAGGTGATGAAGAACCTGCAGGCCATTCTGACGCAGGCCGGCGCGGACCTTTCGTCGGTGGTCAAGACGACGGTGTTCCTGCAGGACATGAACGACTTCGCGGCCATGAACGAGGTGTACGCCCGCCACTTCGGCGAGCACAAGCCCGCGCGCAGCACCGTGCAGGTGGCCCGCCTTCCCCGCGACGCCGCGGTGGAGATCGAGTGCGTGGCCGTGCTGCTGGACCGCTGACCCCGTGACTTTCCAGGCGCCTTCCGCATCCCGGAGGGCGCCGTTGCTTTTTTCCAAGACGAACCCCAGCGGCACCGTGACGACCGTCAATCCGCACATCTTCCGGCAGTACGACATCCGCGGCGTGGTGGGCCCCGACGTGGACGCCCAGGTGGCCGAGCAGATCGGCCGCGCCTTTGGCTCGCTGGCGCGCCGCCGGCTGGGCAAGGACGCGCCCGTGCTGGCCGTGGGCCGCGACAACCGCCTGACCAGCGACGAACTGGCCGCCGCCGTGCGCCGCGGCATGGTGGCCGCCGGCGTGCGCGTCATCGACGTGGGCCTGGTTCCCACCCCCGCGCACAGCTTCGCCGTCTCGCACGGGGAGCTGGACGGCGGGCTGCAGGTGACCGGCTCGCACAACCCGCCGCAGTACAACGGGTTCAAGATGACGCTGGGCGGCCGCAGCATCTTTGGCGACTCCATCCAGGAGATCCGCCGGATGATCACCGAAAGCGACTACGAGAGCGGCGGCGGCTCCGTGGAAACGCGCGAGGTGCTGGACGACTACGTGAAGGTGATCGCCGGCAAGTTCACCATTCAGCGTCCCGTGAAGGTGGTGGTGGACTGCGGCAACGGCACCGGCAGCATCATCGCCGTCCGGCTGCTGGAGGCGCTGGGGCCCAACGTGACCGTCATCCCCATCTTCTGCGAGAGCGACGGCACCTTCCCCAACCACCATCCCGATCCCGTCGTCGACAAGAACCTGGTGGACATCATCGCCAAGGTGAAGGAGACCGGGGCGGACCTGGGCGTGGCGTTTGACGGAGACGCGGACCGTATCGGCGCCATCGACGACAAGGGAGAAATCGTCCGCGGCGACACGCTGCTCCTCCTGTACGGCCTGGACCTGATCCAGAAGCACGGGGCGGGGCAGAAGGTCGTATTCGACGTAAAGTGCTCGCAGCAGCTCAGCGAGGTGCTGGAGTCGGCGGGCGGCGTGGGGATCATGAATGCCACCGGCCACTCGCTCATCAAGGAGCGGATGAAGGAAGAGCATGCGCTGCTGGCCGGCGAGCTGAGCGGCCACATCATGTTCGGCGACAACTACTACGGCTTCGACGACGCGCTGTACGGCGCCGCGCTGCTCATCGACATCGTCGCCCGCCGTTCCGCGCCGCTGAGCGCCTGGCTGGACGAGTTCCCCAAGTTCGTGTCCACCGCGGAGCTGCGGTACCCGGCCACGGAGGAGACCAAGTTCGCCATCGTGGGCCGCGCCACGGAGCACTTTCGCAAGGACCACGAGGTCATTGACGTGGACGGCGCGCGCGTGCTGTTCGGCGACGGCTGGGGGCTGATCCGCGCCTCCAACACCGAGCCCGTGCTCGTCGCCCGCTACGAGGCCCGCACGCCGGAGCGGCTGGCCGAGATCCGCGGCGAGATGGAAGGCTGGCTCAAGGCCGAGGGGATCGGCGGCGCGTCGGACGGGCACTGACCGCGTGGTCCGGCGTCCGCGGAAACGCGGGCGCCGGACGCGGTTTCATCGGCGAGGCGCGCTTTTCGCCGGGCGTGACGGTTTCGTGGCCATCCGCGGGCGGCGCGGGGCGGGAGATGGTTGCCCGCGCCCGGCCGGCGGCGGAAGTCCCGTTCTGCTACGCGCTTGCTCCCGTTCGGGGGAAGCGCATAGAATGTCGCCCGTGACCGAGGCTTTGTGCCAAGCAAGACCGTGGTGCTCGCGCTGGGAGGCAACGCCCTTGCCCAGCCCGGGGAAGAAGGAACCATCACCGAGCAGTTCCGCCACACGCGCGAGTCGCTGGGCGCCGTGGTGGAGCTGGCCCGCGAGGGGTGGCGCATCGCCATCGTGCACGGCAACGGCCCGCAGGTGGGGAACGAGCTGATCCGCAATGAGCAGTCGCGGCACCTCGTTCCGCCGCTGCCGCTGGGCGTGCTGGTGGCGGGAACGGAGGGATGGATCGGCTACATGATCCAGCAGTCGCTGCAGAACGCCCTTCTCCGCGGCGGTGTGGACCGGCAGGTGGTGACGATGGTCACCCAGGTGCTGGTGGATCCGGACGATCCGGAGATGCAGCGCCCCAGCAAGCCCATCGGCCGCACCATGGACGAGGCGACGGCGCGCGAGCTGGCGGCCGAGCTGGGCGGCGAGGTGGCGGAGACCAAGGGCGGATGGCGCCGCGTGGTGCCCAGCCCGCGCCCCACCGGCATCGTGGAACGCGACATGATCCGCGCGCTGGTGGCGGAAGGTCACGTCGTGGTCGCGGCGGGCGGGGGCGGATGCCCGGTGTACCGCCACCCCGAGTTCGGCCTGGAGGGCGTGGACGCGGTGGTGGACAAGGACCGCGCCGCCGCCATCCTGGGCCGCGACATCGGCGCCGAGGTGCTGGTGATTCTGACGGACGTGGACCGCGTGTACGTGGACTACGGCACCCCGCGGCAGCGCGGCCTGGAGCGCCTGACCGTCGCCGAGGCGGACGCGCTGCTGGCGGGAAGCGATCTGGGGAAGGGGAGCATGGCCCCCAAGGTGGAGGCCGCCGCCGAGTTCGTGCGTCGCGGCGGCAAGCGGGCCATCATCGCCCGGCTGGACCAGGGGCGCGAGGCGGTCGCCGGGAACGCCGGCACCGAAATCGTTCCGTAAGAGAGAAGCAGTGCCCAGTGCTCAGTTTCAAGTGCCCAGGGAAGCACGGTCTTTTGCTCTCTGGCGGTTGATCCGAGGACTCTGGGCGTGAGGCGGCGTGGACCTGCCGCCGAAGCAGTGCCCGGAGACAGCCGGGAGCGCGAAATCTGAAGTGCGGGGTGCTCCTGGGCACTGGGCACTTGACCCCTGGGCACTTGTCCCTGGGCACTTCGGTTGTCTGTTGTCGTTTTTTCACTCGAACCCGAGTCATCCGTGAACATCCACGAATATCAGGCGAAGGAGCTGCTCTTCGCACAGGGGATTCCCGTCCCCATGGGCGAAGTGGCCACCACGCCCGAGCAGGCGGAGCAGATCGCCCGGAAGCTGGGCGGCGCCGTGGTCGTCAAGGCCCAGGTGCACGTCGGCGGGCGCGGCAAGGCCGGCGGCGTAAAGCTGGCCAAGACGCCGGAAGAGGCGCGCGAAAAGGCCCAGGCCATCCTGGGGATGGACATCAAGGGCCTCACCGTGGAAAAGGTGCTGATCGCCCCGGCGGAAGACATCGCCACCGAGGCGTACGTGGGCATCATCCTGGATCGCGCCAGCAAGGCTCCCGTGTGGATGGTTTCCGCGGCGGGCGGCGTGGACATCGAAGAGGTGGCCGCGACCGATCCCGACAAGATCACCAAGCTGGCGGTGGACCCGCGCTACGGCTTTCTGCCGCACCAGGCCCACCTGCTGGCCACCAAGCTGTACACGGATCCGAAGCAGGTGCGCGCCGCCGCCAAGATCCTGCAGCAGCTGTACAAGGCGTTCATCGAGAACGGCGCCTCGCTGGCCGAGATCAACCCGCTCATCACCAATCCCGCGGGCGACGTGCTGGCGCTGGACGCCAAGCTGAGCGTGGATGACAACGAGCTGTTCCGCCTGCCGGCCATCGAGGCCCTGCGCGATGAATCGTCCGAGGACCCGGCGGAAGTCACGGCGCGCAACGCCAACCTCACGTTCATCAAGCTGGACGGCGACGTGGGCTGCATCGTGAACGGCGCCGGGCTGGCCATGGCCACGATGGACCTGGTGAAGTACTACGGCGGCGAACCCGCCAACTTCCTGGACATCGGCGGTTCGAGCAATCCCGAAAAGGTGGTGAACGCGCTCAAGATCATCACCGGCGACGCGAACGTGAAGGCCATTCTGTTCAACATCTTCGGCGGCATTACCCGCACGGATGACGTGGCCAACGGGATCGTGACCGCCACGAAGATGATCGACATCAAGGTGCCCATCGTCATCCGCCTGACGGGGACCAACGAAGAGATCGCCGTGAAGATTCTGGCCGACGCCGGCTTCACCGCGCTGACCGACATGGACGAGGCCGTGCAGAAGGCCGTCGCTTTGGCCAAGGGAGAGTCCCAGTGAGCATCTTCATCGATCAGAGCACCAAGCTCGTCGTCCAGGGCATCACGGGGCGCGACGGTTCGTTCCACGCCAAGCAGATGATGGAATACGGGACCGACGTCGTCGCCGGCGTCACCCCGGGCAAGGGCGGGCAGATGTTCGAGGGCCGCGTGCCCATCTTCAACACGGTCGAAGAGGCCGTCCGTGAGACGGGCGCCAACACGTCGGTCATCTACGTGCCGCCTCCGTTCGCCGCGGACGCCATGTTCGAGGCCGCCGACGCGGGCGTGAGCTTCATCGTCTGCATCACCGAAGGCGTGCCGGTGCTGGACATGACGCGCGTGCGTCCGTACGTGCTGGACAAGGGCGCCCGTCTGCTGGGACCGAACTGCCCGGGCCTGCTGTCCGCCGGCAAGAGCAAGGTCGGCATCATCCCCGGCCACATCACGCAGCCCGGCCCCGTCGGCCTGGTGTCCAAGAGCGGCACGCTGACCTACGAAGTGGTCTACAAGCTCAAGGGCGCCGGGATCGGGACGACGACGTGCGTGGGCATCGGCGGCGACCCCATCAACGGCACGTCGTTCATCGACTGCCTTGCGGCGTTCGAGGCCGATCCGGACACCCAGGCCATCGTGATGCTGGGTGAGATCGGCGGCACGGACGAGCAGGAAGCCGCGCGCTACATCAAGGAGCACGTCACCAAGCCGGTGGTGGGCTTCATCGCCGGACAGACGGCGCCTCCGGGACGCCGCATGGGCCACGCGGGCGCCATCATCAGCGGCGGCGCGGGGACGGCGGAGGAAAAGATCACCGCCTTCCGCGACAACGGCATCGCCGTCGCCACCCGCCCGCTGGACGTGGTGGGGCTCATCCAGGAGGCGCTCTGAACCAGGGCGTTCCCCGGGCGGGGCGCGAGGTGCGGCTCACGGAGATTCTCCATGAGGAGCACATCGTGGCCCCGCTTCACGCCCGCACCGTCCGCGAGGCCGTAACGCGCCTGGCGGAGGTGCTGGTGCGCACCGGCGCCGTGGCGCATCCGGACCAGATGGAGCGGATGTTCAGCGAGGCGCGGGTGCGCGACCTGATCCACGTGGGCGACCGCGTTCTGCTTCCGCACCTGCGGACGGACGCGGTCGATCACCTGGTCGTCGCCGTGGGCATCGCGCCGCAGCCGCTGGCCGAGGCGCCGGGCGATGTGGCCGCTGCGGTGGCGCAGATCGTCGTCCTGGTGCTGGCCCCGCTGAGCGCGGCGGACCTGTACCTGCAGACGGTGGCGGCGCTCGCGCGGGTGCTGCGGCACGACAGCGTGGTGGAGCGGCTCGTAAACGCGCGCACCGCGGCGGACGTGCTGCAGATCGCGGAGATGCGCGAAATCGTCATTCAGCCGCGGCTTACCGTGCGCGACGTGATGACGCAGCGCGTGTACCGCACCTCGCCCGACGCGCCGGTGCAGGAGGTGCTGGACCTGATCGCCGAGCACAAGCTGCGCGCGGTTCCGGTGGTGGGCGAGGGCCGCGAGGTGCTGGGGATGGTGACCGACCGCGACCTGCTGCGCTACTTTCTTCCCGGCGTGCAGCGCCCGGCGGACGCCACCGTGGTGGCATGGCAGGAAACGCGGGTGCGCGACGTGATGTCGCGCTCCGTGATCTGCGTCTCCGAGGACCAGGCCCTGGCCGAGGTCACGGGGATGCTGGTAAGCAAGGACATCGAGCGGCTGCCCGTGGTGCACGAGGGGCAGCTGACCGGATTTCTGACCCGCGGCGACATCCTGCGCAAGGTGTTCGGGTTCGCCGCGTCTCCCGTTGAATCATCATCTGACGAAGGATAGATCGAATGGCTCGCACGTTCGCCATGATCAAGCCCGACGCCGTGCAGAGCGGCCACGCCGGCAAGATCATCGCCCACATCCAGCAGGCCGGCTTCACGATCCTGGGCATGAAGCTCACCCAGATCAGCCTGGCGCAGGCGCAGAAGTTCTACGAGGTGCACAAGGAGCGCGGCTTCTACGGCGAGCTCGTGGAGTTCATGTCCAGCGGCCCGTCCGTGGTGCTGGCCCTGCAGGCCGACAACGCGGTCGGTCTGTGGCGTGAGACGATTGGCGCCACCGATCCGGCCGAGGCCGCCGAGGGCACCATCCGCAAGCTGTACGCGGAGAACAAGGGCCGCAACGCGGTGCACGGCTCCGACAGCGACGAGAACGCGGACATCGAGATCGCGTTCTTCTTTGCCGGCACCGAGCTGGTGGGCGGCTGATCCGCTCCGTTCTCGGTTGACGAAGGGCGCTCCTCGCGGGGCGCCCTTTTTCGTGTGGATGACGAACAGAAGGGCCTCACGCAGAGCCGCAGAGGCGCAGAGAGGTGCGGGCGAGTACCGCGCGTCAGGCGGAGTTGGCTTGGGCGGATAGTAGATCCTTCGGTCGCGCAGGGCTCGGGGCAGGGGAGAGGGCGGCGCACGCTCCCTCAGGATGACATGTCTTTGTGGTGCATCAGTTTACAGCCCACACCATGTCATCCTGAGGAGGCGCCGGACGTGCCTGCCGGCGCGCCGAACCTTGGCGCCGACGAAGGATCTGGCCCGCGCCCAAGCCGACTCCGCGTGACGCGCCGAACCCGCCGCCCCAGTCCGCGAAGGCGGACTTCGTGCCGGTCCAGCGGCGAATTCATTCGCTCCTGGACGGCGGACTTCCTCAATGCCCCTCGAAACTCACCCGAGCCGCGGCTGCAGTCCGCGAAGGCGGACTTCGCGCCGTTGTTGCCGCGACTTCAGTCGCCCCTGCGGTTCTGCATCCACAGAACACACCACAAACCCGCGTCCGCGTTTGACAGTGGGCGCGCTGGCCGGGTAGAATCGTCGCCGGTCCATCACCCGCACCCGCGAACCGTTCCGCCCCGCATGCACCCGGCTGCACACACGTCCACCCTGGAGTTCCGCGCGCGGTACGCCGAAACGGACCAGATGGGCGTCGTCTATCACGCCAACTACCTGGTGTGGTGCGAGATGGGCCGCACGGACCTGATCCGCCATCTCTGGAAGCCGTACTCCGTCATCGAAAAAGAAGGCGTGATGCTGGCCGTCACCGACGTGTCCATGCGCTATCACGCCTCCGCGCGCTACGAGGACCTGATCCGCGTGACGACCTCGGTGGAGCAGGTGCGGTCGCGCGCCATCAGCTTCACCTACCTGATCGAGCGGGTGGAGGAGGACGGCACCACGACGCGCCTCTGCTCCGCCCGCACCGGCCTGACCGCCCTGGACCGCGCCAGCAGCGCCCCGCGCAAGCTGCCCCAGGACCTGCTGGACGCCTTTCGCGCCGCCACGGAGCCCAACGCATGAGCCGCCGCCCCGAGTTTCTGCTCGCCCTTCCCGTCACCGCCGCGGCGCTGCTTTCCGCCTGCGCGCCCGCCATGAGCGCGGGCGCCGGCACGGGACCCGTCGACGCGTCCACGCTCATCCGCCTGGAAGACCGGCGCGAGTACGATTCCACCGCGCTCGCCACGGCCGCGGGGGCTCCCTCCGCCGCGCTGCGCCGCCGCGCCGCCCTGGCCGCCGGCAACCTGCGGGACAAACGCGCCATTCCCATGCTGGGCCGCATGCTGGCGGACGAGGACACCAGCGTCGCAGCGACGGCCGCGTTCGCGCTCGGCCAGATCGCCGACAGCGCCGCCGTCCCGCTTCTCGCTCCGTACGCCGCCAGCAGCCGCATCGCCGCCGCGCCGTCCGTCGTGGGCGAGGCGGCGTACGCGCTCGGCAAGATCCGCCATCCCGCCGCGCGCGCCGCGCTGGAGCGTCTTCTCACCGAAGCCGCTATCGACGGCACCGGCACCGCGGAGGCCGTCGGTCCCGCGCTGCTGGCGGTGTGGCGCCAGGGCCGGCCCACGCCCGTTCCCGCCGTCGCCCGATGGATGACGGCGCGCGACCCCGAACTCCGCTGGCGCGCGGCGTACGCGCTGGCCCGCCGACCGGAACCCGCCACGGCCGCGGCGCTCTCCCCCGCCGCCGCGGATGCCGACGCGCTGGTGCGCTCCTTCGCCGCCCGTGCGCTCACCGGGCCGATGGCGGACTCCGCCGGCGTGGGCCGCGACCGCGCGCTGCAGATGCTGATCGCCCTCGCCGGGGCGGACAGCAGCATGCCCGTGCGCGTGAACGCACTCCGCACCCTTGGCACGTACCCGGGCGAGCGCACGCTCACCTTTCTGTCCGACCGGGCCAACGCCGCGCGCGATCCGTACGACGTGATCGCCGCGCTGGAGGGATTGCAGCGCATGGGAGCCGACGCACGTTCCGCGGCGCCGCTGCTGTCGTCCATCATCCGCGATCCGGCGCGCAACGTCTTCATCCGCCAGACCGCGGCCGCCGCGCTGGCGGACATCGACGGGCCCGCCGCGATCGCGGCCGTAACGGCGATCGAGACCTCGCCGGAGTGGAGGCTGCGCGCCGCGGCCGCCCGCGTGCACGCGCAGGTGAGTCCCGCGTCGCGCCAGCGGCTGTCGGCGTGGATCGACGATCCCGACGGGCGCGTGGCCGCCGCGGCGCTGGAGCAGGCCGTCGGCGCGCTCGGAGACACGGTGACGGAGATCCGCCCCGTGCTGATCGCCGCGCTGGACACGCGCGACGTCATCGCCCGCACCAACGCGCTCATGGGACTGGCCAAGCTCGCCGATCCCGCGACGCTCCCCCTGGTCCTGGACGCGTACGACCGCGCGCAGCGGGATGAGATGGACGACGCCGCGCTCGCCGCAGTGGACGCGATCGGCGCCATCGCCAAGAAGGACGCGACGGCCCGCACCCAGTTCTTTTCCCGCTTCGGCCGCTCCGCGGACTACCTGGTGCGCCAGCGCGCGCAGACCGCGTTCGGCGATTCCGTCCCCGCCGCGTGGGGCGCGCCGCTCCCGGTGGAGACGGGCCGCCGCGCGTCCGACTACGTCCGCGCCGCGCGCGACATGACCGCCGCGCCCCGCCGCGCGATCATCACCACGGATCGCGGCGAGATCGAGGTGGAGCTGTACCAGCGGGAAGCGCCGCTCACCGTCCGCAGCTTCCTGACGCTGGCCGCGCGCGGCTACTTCGACGGGCAGGAGTGGCCGCGCGTGGTGCCGAATTTCGTCATTCAGGGCGGCGATCCGCGCGGGGACACTTCCGGCGGTCCGGGGTATGCCATCCGCGACGAGATCAATCGCCACGTCTACGGCCGTGGCACGCTCGGCATGGCGCTCTCCGGCCCGGACACGGGCGGAAGCCAGTGGTTCATCACCCACTCGCCGCAGCCGCACCTGGACGGCACGTACACCGTGTTCGGGCAGGTGGTGCGCGGGCTGGAGGTGGTGGACCGCATTCTGCCGGGCGATCGCATCATTCGAATCCGGGAGGTCCGTTGATCCGTTACCGCCTGACCGCGGCTGCCTTGGCCGCGGCGCTGGCCGGCTGCGCGCCCGCCGCGCAGACCGTTTCCACCGCGCCCGGCACGCCGGGCGGCACCACCGCCGGGGGCACGTCCGCCGCCGATGCAGCGCCCGTGGCCGCCGAGGCACAGCGCGCCACCACGCCCACCTCCCCCCGCCAGGCGCAGTTCGGCTGGCAGCTGGACGAGGCCGGGGCGCAGTTCCGCGGGCGCGGCGTGGCGCGGTACGAGGCGCCGGGACGCTTTCGCCTGGACCTGTTCGGCCCGCGCGGCGAAACGTATCTGGCCGCGGCGCTGGTGGATGGGCAGATGCGCGTGCCCGCCGTGCTGGCGCAGCGCTTCGCCCTTCCGTCGCCCGCGCTGCTGTGGGGCGCGGTCGGCATCGTCGCCCCGCCGGCGGACGCGCGGCTGCTGAACTCGTCCGTCTCGGGGGAGAGCACCACAATCCGTTATCAGCTCGGCACGAGCGTGCTGGAGTACCGGCTGCGCGCCGGCCGGCTGCAGAGCGTTCGCCGCAGCGCCGGCGGCGGCGTGGCCGAATCCATCGACCTTACCTGGAACGACGCGGGGCAGCTGGGTCGCGCGCAGTACCGCGACTGGGCCGCCTATCGCACGCTCAACCTGACCGTGGAGTCGCAGACCGATGTCGCTGGCTTTCCTGAAGAAACGTGGAGCCCGCCGGGCACGTAACGCCTCGGCGCTCCTGGCGCTGGCCGTCCTGCTGGGCGGCTGCCTGTACAGCTTTACCGGCGGCGGCCTGCCGTCGCACATCCGGCGCGTGTACATCGAGCCGTTCGAGAACGGAACGCCGTTTCCGGGGATGGAGTCCGAGCTGCTGCGGCAGCTTCAGGAGCGCTTTCCCGGCAACCTGGGCGTGCGCCTGAGCTCGCAGCAGACGGCGGACGCCATCGTCCGAGGCCGGCTGATCCGCGCGGAAGAGCAGACCACCAACTACGATCCGCGCAGCGCCGGCGGCCGGGTGAACGCGCTGGAGCGTCAGGTGCAGGTGAGCTTTGACGCGGAGATCTACGACGTCCGCGAAGACCGGCTGCTGTGGAAGGGCAACGGCATCACCGCGCTGGGCACCTTTGATCCGGGGCGTGAAAGCGTGGACGTGGGCCGCCGCAAGGCGCTGGTGGAAGTGGTGCAGAAGATGATTGACGGAGCGCAGTCGCAGTGGTGATCCGCATCGCCTCACGGGGGAGCGAACTGGCGCTGTGGCAGTCCCGCGCGGTGGCCGGCTCGCTGCGCGCCGCGGATCCGTCGCTCCAGGTGGAGATCGAGGTCATCCGCACCACGGGCGACCGCATTCAGGACGTACCGCTGGCCAAGATCGGCGACAAGGGCCTGTTCACCAAGGAGCTGGACAACGCGCTCCTGGAGGACCAGGCCGACCTCGCGGTCCACTCGCTCAAGGACATTCCCACGCGCCTGCCGGACGGGCTGACGCTCGCGGCCGTCACCGTGCGCGAGGACCCGCGCGACGTCGTCCTGCTGCCTCCCGGCCAGGCTGGCGGGCTGGAGGCGCTGGAGCCCGGCGCGCGCGTGGGGACGAGTTCGCTGCGGCGCGTGGCGCAGTTGCGCAAGCGGCGGCCGGACCTGGAACTGGTGGACCTGCGCGGCAATCTGAACACGCGCCTGGCCAAGCTGGACCGCGGCGAGTACGACGCCATCATCCTGGCCGCGGCCGGCGTGCTGCGGCTGGGGTGGAGGGACCGCATCAGCGCATACCTGGAGCCGCCGCGCTGGCTGCCGGCGGTGGGGCAGGGGGCGCTGGGCATCGTCTGCCGCACGGACCGCGACGACATCCGCGCCGCGCTGGCCCCGCTGAACGACCCGGATACGGCCGCCGCAACCACGGCGGAACGCGCCCTGCTCCGTGCGCTGGAGGGCGGGTGCCAGATTCCCATCGGCGCGCTGGGGCTGGTGGATGAGGGGCAGGTGTACCTCGCCGGCCTCGTCGCTGACACCGACGGATCGCGCATCCTGCGCGTGCACCAGGTGGGCGACGTGAAGCACGCGGCCGCGGTCGGTCGCGCCGCTGCGGACGAACTGCTCGCGAAGGGCGCGGGAGAGATCCTGGCGTCCGTGCGCGCGCGCGTCGTCCTGGCGGAGCCCGCGGCGCCGTAGGGCAGCGAGCGGCTCGGGAGAAAGTCCGTCGCGGCGGAGTTCGTCGAGCGGAGGTTTCCGGGACGAGAGCTGGCGTGGGATTGGAGGGTGGCGCGGCCGACGCTGTGGCCCTCACCCCGCGTGCTGCGCACGACGACCCTCTCCCACGAACGGATGTGGGAGAGAGAGCACACCCCAGTCTCGTGCGCGCCGGCTGGCCGGAGCGCGATCGGTTTTCTCCCCTCTCCGTGCGCAGTTTGCACGGGTAGGGGCCGGGGGAGGGGCCCTCACGGCTGAGGCCTCGCGAGAGCAGGCTTCCGCACCTGTCTCCGCCTGCGAGGTGAGGTCTCCCTTTCTCCCGCGGAGCGGGGGAGAGGGCCGGGGAGAGGGGGCCCCTCCGCGCGATGGCACTCCGTCGATCCAGACCGAATTCGTTGCACGCCGCGGGAACCGCGCTCCGTCGCGATCCGCGGCGCATCTCCGCATCATCTCCATCCATATATCACAGGATACGTAACGTGGCGGAAAGCACCACGCGCAACGACGGCCGTTCGCCCGGCGCGCTGCGGCCGATCACGCTGGAACGCGGAGCCTCGCTGTACGCCGAGGGCTCGTGCCTCATCAGCGCCGGCCGCACCCGCGTGCTGTGCACGGCGTCGGTGGAGCAGGGCGTTCCCGGCTGGCGCAAAGGCAAGGGCGAGGGCTGGGTGACGGCGGAATACGCCATGCTCCCCCGCGCCACCGGCTCGCGCAACCGCCGCGAGCGCGGACAGGTGGGCGGGCGCACGCAGGAGATCCAGCGCCTGATCGGCCGCTCGCTGCGCGCCTGCGTGGACATGGCCGCCCTCGGCGAGTGGACCATCACCATCGACTGCGACGTCCTGCAGGCGGACGGCGGCACGCGCACCGCTTCCATCACCGGCGGCGCCGTGGCCCTGCACGACGCCTGCGCATGGGTGGCGGAAAAGACGGGTGCGCCCAGCGCATTCCGCCACTACGTCGCGGCCATCAGCGGTGGCTTGGTCGGCGGCGAACTGCTGCTGGACCTGGATTACTCCGAGGATGTGCGCGCCGAGGTGGACCTGAACGTGGTCGCGCGCGAGAACGGCGGACTGATCGAGGTGCAGGGAACCGGCGAGCACGGCGACTTTACGCCGGAACAGCTGTCACGGCTGGTCGGCACGGCGGCGGACGCGATCCGCCAGCTGAACGCCATGCAGCGCGCCGCGGCCGGCTGATGCGCCTCGTGGTCGCCACCCGCAACGCGGGCAAGGTGCGCGAGCTGCACCGGCTGCTGGCCGCCGTCCCCGGGCTGGACATCGTCGGCCTGGCCGAACTCGGCATTCCCGAGTCCCCGGAGGAGGACGCGCTGGAGGTCTTTGACACGTTCGAGGAGAACGCGCTGGCCAAGGCGCGGTACTTTGCGCGGATGACGGGCGAGGCCGCGCTCGCGGACGATTCCGGTATCTGCGTGGATGCGCTCAACGGCGCGCCCGGCGTCCGCTCCCGCCGCTTTGCCCCGGTGGATGACGTGCGCGGCGAGCTGCAGGACGACGCCAACAACCGCCATCTCCTGCACCTGCTTGCGGATGTGGATGATCCGCGGCGGACGGCACGGTACGTGTGCGCCGCCGCCGTGGCGTGGCCGGACGGGCGCGAGATGGTGCGCACCGGTGCGTGCGAAGGCGTGGTCCTGCGCGCGGCGCGCGGGGAGGGCGGCTTTGGATACGATCCGCTCTTCCATCTGCCGGAGGAGGGGATGACCTTTGGCGAGCTGCCCGCGTCGCGAAAGGATGAGATCAGCCATCGGGGGATCGCGGTGCGCGCCATCGCGGCGGCGCTGGACGGGCGTACCTGAAGGCGGACCGTACCTGCGTCCACAAGCCCGCGGATCCAGAGAATCCGCGGCCGAGGGCGAGCCATCGTAGCGGATGGCCTCCGCATCGGGCCGCGCGCGCCCGCCGCTCTCCTCCATCGCTCCTACACGGAAGAGCCCCCACCCATGCCCGGGTGGGGGCTTTTCCGTGCGCGCATCCGGACCGGGGCTCGCCTATGGCATGATGTCGTAGTCGAAGTACAGCCGGTCTTCTCGCACGTGTGACAGGAACCGCTGCCAATCCGCCTCCGGAACGCCATCCGGCGGGGTTGCCGGGATCGAAGTGTCGGTCTGGAGGACCCGGCCGGACGACTTTCTGAGCAGCTCGTCCTTGATGGCCTTCCTGGGATGATCCCAGCCGTTCTGTCCCTCCGCCCAGGCACGCACCGCGGTAATCATCGCCGTAAACTCGCGGCGGTGCTCACCCTGCCCCATCCATCCCAGGCTGGGGTGTTCGCTGGCTGGACCGCCGTTGAGCGTTGCGTTCTCGCTGCAGTGGTGCCCCACCTTGTACAGCACCGTCCGCGCGAGCAGATCCCGGGCGGAGATGACCTGTCCGTCTTCCGCCCACGTTCCGTCGTTCCACGAGACCCAGTTGCCGCGCTGGGCGTCGGCGGCAAAGAGCAGCACCTTGCCTCCCTTTCCCAGTTCAAAGGCGAGCACGACGCTCGCGTTGTTGGTCTGCTGGTTCAGGTCCAACGCCAGCCGGTCCGCGGAGTACAGCCATTCGTTGTCGATGCGCCGCCATTCCGCGTCGGGAAGCACCTCGTCCTCGTTCCACCCGCGCGGAGCCCGCGCGGCGGCCATCCCCGGCCCGCCGTAGTGGATCTTGAAGAACTCGCCGGACCGCGCATCCGTCAGCGCGTCGGTGCTGGGGACGGCGTAACGAGCCCCGAACGGCGACACCCCGTGCCCGTCCACCGACGCGACCGCCGCGGCGAAGTAGTTCCCGGCCGAGGTGGCGGGGATGGCGGCGCCGTGAAAGACCTCGTCCCCCGCGGGATCCATGTCCCGGAGCTTCGCCGCGTCGCGCGGAGGCCCGAGCGCATAGGCCCGCACCCCGGCGGCGCGCGGAAGCGGCATGATCGCCTCGTGCGGGCGGATGTACCGCACGCCGTTCTGCGCCCGATCCCTGACCCGCTTCATCGCCTGCTTGTTGCTGCTGTTTGAGGGATCGGTCTGCGCGGCCATCAGCAGCCCCGCACCCGCGGCGCCGTCCATGTCGTCTTCTTCGCCGCCCAGCTCCAGGGCGAGGAACTGGTCGATGAACCGCGTACGCTCCTCCTCCCCCTGTGCGGCCAGCCGGCTTCGTGCGGCCAGCAGCCCGAGAAGCTGATCGTTGAACCGGTCGCGCAGTTGGTTGGCCAGGGCATCGCCCGGATCCTCCGTCCACGCCATCCACACCTCTCCGATGTGGATACCAATCAAGTTGTCCTTGGTGAATCCGTTCACATGGTCCTGGTGCTCGTGGGTGATGACCACGATGTCGATGCACCCGCCGGTTGCGTCGAGGATGCTGGCGGCGATTTCCACGGGAGAGGTGTGGATGAAGGCGGGGGAGCCCGGCTTGTATCCGCAGTCGATCAGCACGTACACGGGCGGTTCCTCGGGTACGCTCCCGGCGAAGGCGAGCAGAAAGCAGTCGCCGTGGCCGGCGCGGTACATCCGCACGGTCACACCGCCGGCGGGAGGCACCAGCCGGCCGCTGCCCGCGGCGGCCGAAGGCACGGCCGCATCGTTGGATTCGCTCATGGTCAGTCCTCCTCGCCTGCGTGAAGAATCGCGAACGGCTCGCGGGCGTTCATGGCCGCCAGCGCGGGGGCGAACGCGTTCGCGGGGGGCATTCCTCCGGACAGAAACAGCCGCATGCGCGCCAGTTCCTCGTCGTCGGCCACGGTCCCCGCGGTGCGGATCACGCGGCGCACGGCCATCGTTCCGCGGGAGATCAGCAGAGTGCACCCGGCCCGGTAGACGAAGTCGGGCTTCGCCATTTCCTGCGCTCCGGGCGGGAGAGCGTCCATCTCCGCCTGTCTGGCGGGATCCAGATACCCGCGGCGGCGCTGAGTGAATTCCACGACGAGATCGGTGGTGGGCGACCCGCGCGAGGTGCGGCGTACGGCCGTGCGCACCGAGTGCACCTCCAGCGCGACGCCGTTGGCGGTGCGGAACACCGTGGCGGGCGCTTCTTCTTCCTCCAGCACCAGGCCGAATGCGCGGGCCCACCCCCGTCCGGGGCCGCGGACCAGCCAGGCCCAGAGCGCGGCCGAATTCCTGTCGATTCCCACCCACGTCTGGTACCGGTCCGTTTCCAGGTCCCACCCCCGCAGCCGCTGGTCCTCGGGAGCGCTTTCGGCGAGCAGCGACCGGATGCCTTCCGCGTCCGCCGAAAGACCCGCCTCGTCGCGCGCGGTGTCGCCGGCCGGCCAGAGCAGCCCGTCGACCGATATGCCGCGCGTTCCCCGCGGTTGAATTCCCCACTGGCGAAAGCTTTCCACGAACGCCAGGCGGAATCCGTCCGGGTCGTCGGGGTTGAAGTCGGCTTCCGCCGTCACCACCGCGCGCAGGTAGTCGCCGAAGGTGATGGCCACCGGAGGGCAGTAGTCGATGGCGCGGATGCACATCCGCAGCGTCTGCTCCGCCGTCCGCGCCGCCTCCGCCGCCAGCCGGGCGGCCAGGTCCGGGTGGAGGTCGCCCTCGAGCACGCCGGTGCCCCCACTGGCGATCCGGTACAGGTCCGCCGTGCGCGCCCGGTACACCTTCAGAAACGCGCCGAACACCGCCGCCACCAGAATGCCGCCGCGCGCGTGTGCTTCGCCCGTGCGCTCCAGCGCGCGGACGTCCGGCGTGTGGGGTTCCCACCGCCCGGTCGCCGGATTGATCCCGCCCAGCGCATCCCGCAGCGCCCGCCCGCGGCCCGAGGCGGCGCCAAACTGCTGCGCCAGCTGCCCGAGAAGGTTCTCGCCGGCCAGGTTTCCGCGGGTGCGGGCGATCTGGTCCGCCAGCACGCCGGGATAGGAAAAGTGCTGAAACAGCGCCACGATGTCGGCAAACGCCTCGTGGAACGCCAGCACATCGGCGTTCACCGGCTCGGCGAAACGTGGATGAACCCCGTCCAGGAGCGCATGCGTGACCTCGTGGGCGATGATGTCGTGCGAAAGACAGGTGAACACCAGCGTTCCCGGCGAACTGCCACCGTCGCCGGCGCGTACGGGAAAGTACCCGAAGAGCACCGCCTTCTTTTCCGGGCTGTAGAAGGCGTTGCGGTCGCGCAGCGCGTGCGGGTACAGGCGCAGCCGGCGCACGAAGCGGTCGCGAAACGTTTCCCGGCCGCGGGTCGTGGTCTTCTCCCTGCGGGTGGACCACAGCGCCACGCGGCCCAGCGCCTGCTCGAAGTGCCGGATGGTGGTCATGGCGACCGCGTACACCATCTGCTGGTGGAACTGCGGGTTGGATTCGGAAGGCATGAGCCCGTCGCTCGCGAGCACGCGGGGGTCATTCAGGTCGACCGGCCGGTAGAACACGCCGCTCGCGGGATCGGCGTCGATCACCTCAACGTATTCGCCCACGGGACCGCGCTTCAGGTCACTTTCCCATGGGATCCGCACTGTGACCTCCGCGATCCCGGCGGAGTCATACCGGGCCGCAAGGGCGGGGTCGAGCGCAAAGATGCGCAGTCTTCGCGAGACGGGTTCGGGAATCAGGTTGTCGCCTGTCATGTCAGCGTCCTTTCAACGGAGGGGTGCGCCCGCGGACGGGATCGTGCCGCGCCGGGGCGGCCGGCATGGCCCGCCGCCCCGGCGCGCACGCTTTGATCAAGTGTCTGGTCAGGCGGGTCTCACCGCCGGAGGGGAAGCTCTCCCTCATCCCCCTTGTAGTTCACGGGCGCGCGCCACACGTGCATGGCCGCCCGGTCGCCGTCGGTCATCGCGCGGTTTCCCGCCCAGAGCGGATATCCCAGCTTGGCGACCGTGCAGCGCCGGATCCACGCGAGCATGTCCACCGCCTCCTCGAAGGTCCCGAATTCCAGGACATTTCTGCGGTCGGCTCGTGCGCTCGGCGCCGCGCCTTCGATCTCGATGGAGTCCCCGGCGATGCGCAGCTGAAAGACGGCAAACCGCAGGGCTTCTCCCGGAAGGATTTCCACCAGGCGGATGGTGTCGCGGCCCTTGCGGAACTCGGCCGCGTCGTCGCCCTCGGGAAGCGTGCGGTCCCCCGCCGGTACGTGGCGCAGGGTGTACTGGAGTTCCACGTTCACCCCGACCGGGGCGGGCCCTCCGGCGCCGCGTCCAGTGTCCGAAGGTGCATTCAGCCCGGCGGCCGCGTAGCGGGTAGTCTGGCGATTGAAGCTCGGCGCGCCTCCGCACGCGTCCGGGAGTGAGGCCGTGAACACGGTGTAGTAGCCCCCGTGTGGCACCACCATGTCGAAGTCCGCGGTGATGTTGCCGCTCAGATCGGTCTCGATGTCCCCCTGCTGAAGGAGGACCGCCTCCGTTGCCGTCAGGGTGCCGGTGAGCGGCGTACGCTGGCGGCGCAGCACCATCTCTTCCTGCAGCGTGGTGGCGGCGGATGCGGAAAGGCTCGGCGTGGCGGAGAGAAAGGGAAGCGCGAGTCCGAGTTCCGCGCCGGTGTTCCGCTCGCGCGACAGACTCAGTTTCCCCACGTCCACCGTCTCACGCGGGTTCTCGATCCGGTTCCAGCTTACGAACTGGCTGCCGTTCACCGGGCGCACGATGATGCGTGCGTCGCTGATGCGGTCCGCGGCGCTGCTGGAGGAGTGATCCAGCGAGAACACCAGGCGGCGCGAGATGCGGGTGCGGTCCTGGAAGCTGGGTGTGGAACTCGCCTCCCGGATGGGGAGCGCCAGTGCCTGTACCAGCGCGCGGGCATCTCCCCCCGTCCGTGCCGCCATCGCCTTCACCATCTCGGCCTGCGCTTCAGGGCTCAGGCTGGTGAGCACGGTCGCGGTGGACGGGGCGGCGGGAACGGGGAGGGCGAATACCGTGATCCGGACCGCGGAGGCGGAATCCTGAACCACCGTGTGGGTAGCGTAGCGCCGCAGAACCACGGGCTCGGTGCGGCTGAAGATGGCGCAGCCGGAAAGCGCCGCGAGCGCCGCGGGCAGAAGCGGGATCATCCTGTTCATGTCGTACTCCTGAAAAGGTTGGGGGCAGGGCCGGGTGTCACCCGTCGCCGGGCGGGATGGTGGATGCCTCGCCGGGCCGGGCCGGTGTACGCCTGCGGACCTCCGCGACCGCGTGGTCCGCGTAGGCGCTGATGACGGCCAGCGCGGAGGTCCGGTCGGCTGGATCGTCCTGGTCCGAGGCGGCGGCCCCGGCGATCATCTTTCCGCTCGCGGGAGCTCCGGTCCGCGCCGTCGCCGCCGCGAGCGCGACCGATTCAAAGGTTCGAATGTTTTCCGCCCAGGAATCGAGCGTTTCAAGCACCGCCCCGCGCTGATGGCTCGCCTCGGATTCGGCGGCCTGCGCGCGCCGGGACGCCACGATGGCCAGAAGGATGGCCTCGCCGCCCAGTCCGGCGGCGAGGGCGGTGCCTACCAGCGCCATCCACGCGTTCCCCGGCGGGTTCAGGGTAAGAAAGACGATCGCGGCCACGAGCCCCACGATCATCTTTCCCACGAAGCCGAGGCTCCATCCCGCCTCGTCGCGGCGCCACTGCTCAATGCGTCCGCCGTCCGTAACCAGGTCGGCGGCAAAGGCGCCCACGGCCCCGGAGACCCCGGCCACCAGCAGGGCCAGCCAGAGCGGGGCGGGGAACTCCGCGGGAACCGCGGGTACGGCTGGCTGAAGTTGCGCGGCCAGGGGTGCGTACGCGGCCAGCAGCCCGGGCGCGGCCAGCAGGGGCCGGAGCCACGGGGGGAGGGGGAGAATGCGGGGCATGAATCCACTCCAGGTCTCGGGGATGATCGCGCGGCATCGGAGCAACGCCGCGGGCGGGGCCGGACAACGGTTGCGTTCCGCCGGCCACGCGCATCATCATGGGGAGCAGGTCTCAACTTTTATCCGAAGCGTCTCTCAATCCCTGTATTTCCATGGGTTCCGCCTTTGAGTTGAGGGTTCTGGGGGGAGCGGTTCTGCTCGGTCCGCACGGGCCGGTTCAGGGCCGGGCCGCACACCGCAGGCGCCTGGCGCTTCTGGCCATACTGGCGGGGGCCCAGGCGCGCGCGGTGGGGCGCGAACGAATCCTGGGCTATCTGTGGCCGGACCAGCCGTCGGACGCCGGCCGGCACCAGCTTTCCGAAGCGCTGTACGTGCTGCGCAAGGCGGTCGGCGAGAGCGTCTTCGTCACGGCGGGCGACGAGGTGGGGCTCAACCCCGCGATCCTGGGCACCGATGTGGCGGCATTCCGCGCGGCGATGGCCGGGGAGTGCTTCCGTGACGCGGTGGCGTTGTACCGCGGGCCGTTTCTGGACGGATTCCACGTATCCGACGCGCCGGAGTTCGAGCGGTGGGCAGAGGAGGTGCGCTCCTCGCTGTCTGACGCGTACGGCACCGCCGTGGAGGCGCTGGCTGAGCAGTGCGAGCGCGCGGCGGATTTCGCGGGAGCGGCGGGATGGTGGCGGCGGCGTGCCGTTCACGATCCGTACAGTTCGCGGATCGCGCTGCGGCTGATGCATGCGCTGGCGGCGGGTGGGGAACGGGGGGCCGCGCTCAAGCATGCGGCGGCCCACGGGGTATTTCTGCGCGAGGAACTCGGCGTGGATCCCGACCCCGAGGTGGGCGAGGCGATGCACCGGCTGGCGGCGGAAACCGCGGCGCTCCCCCGCCTGGTGGCTCGCGCACCGGCGGAGGATGAACCGTTCGTGGAGGGGGAAGCACCCGCCGAGGAGGAAGTTTTCGCGGAAGGGGAAGCTCCGGCGCGCGGGGCGGAGCCGGAAGCGGAGGCCGGCGGGGATGCGGGTGCGGCTCCGGAGGAGGATTTCTCCCGCGCCGGGGAGGACGGGGAGGAGCATCGTACGGCTGGCTCCGGACCGGCGCCGCCTGCCGCCGCCTCAGTTGGAGGGCCACTGGCGCACACCGGTCCCGCCTCCGCGGCCCTCGTTCCGCCCACTACTCGTGGTGCGCTGTTGGCGCGGTTTGCCGGCCACGTGGGAGCGGCGGCCCTGGGTGCGCTGCTGATCGTGGGTCTGCTGAGGCTGCTTCCCGGAGTGCCGGCTTCCGATGCGTCCCAGGAGGCGCTGGACATCCGGCGGATCGCCGTCATGCCCTTTGAGGCCTCGGGTGATCCTGAACACCAGGCGCTGGCGGACGCGATCACCGGATCGCTGATCGACCGGCTGAGCGGACTGGGCACCCTGCGCGTGATCCCCCGCAGAGGCGTCATGCCGTATGCCGGCCGGGCCGTGGTGCTGGACAGCATCACCCGGCGGCTGCGGGTGGGAACGCTGGTCACCGGGCGCCTGCAGCGGTCCGGAGCCGTCTACCGCGTGGACGTGCAGATGGTGGACGGCATCACGGGGGAGCAGCTGGCGAGCACGCAGGTGCAGGTGGCGCAAACGGAATTGTTCGCGCTGCAGGACGCGGTTTCCGCTCAGGTGGAGCGGTTTCTCCGCCGGCGTCTTGGCGATCAGGTGCGGTTGAGGGAGCACCGCGCGGGCACGCGCAGCGCGTCCGCCTACGCGCTGGCGGTGAGAGCGGACGGCTTCCGGGCCCGGGCGCGGAGGGTGGCCCTGCACAACGATCCCTTGGATGTCGCCGCCGCGGCCGCGCTCCTGCAGACCGCCGATTCGCTTCTGCACCGTGCGCAGCAGGAGGACCGGCAGTGGGTTCAGCCCCGGATTGACCGTGCGTGGGTGTGGGTGGAACTCTCCGGGCTCACCTCCGGGACCGCGCGGGTGCAGGCGCTGCAGGCCGCGCTGGGGCATGCCGCGGCGGCGCTCGATCTGGACGGGGAGAACGCGGCGGCGCTGGAAGTGCGCGGCACGGCGAGCTGGCGCTTGTCCACCGCGGTCAGCGAGGCGCCGGATTCTCTCAGGCCCAATGCCGAACGCGACCTTCGCGCGGCGACGCTCCGTGCCCCGGAACTCGCGCGCGCCTGGAGCACGCTGAGCCAGCTGCTGCGGATGAAAGGCGCGCTCGCCGAATCGGAACAGGCCGCGGAACGGGCGCTGGAGGAGGATGCGTTTCTGGAGGAGGCGCCCGCCATCCTGGACCGCATGTTCCGCAGTACGATGATGCTGGGCGACTATGCCGGTGCTGCGCGGTGGTGCGGGCGCGGGGGGCGGGAGTTCCCGAACGACTGGCGGTTTCTGGACTGCCAGCTCCTGCTGCTGCGGGAGGACCCCGGCGTTTCCCCGGATCCGGCGCGGGCCTGGGCACTGGTGGCCCGGCTGGAGGTGCTTGATCCCCCCGCCAAGGCGCGGCAGGCCGGTAATCCCTACAGCCCCATCTTCCGGCGGCTGGTGGCGGCGTCGGTGTCCGCGCGCGTCGGAGATGGCGAGCGGGCCCGGGCGGAACTCGCCCGGGCCCGCCGTGATGTGGGAAACAATCGCGAACTGGCGGTGGACCTGAAGTACGACGAGGCCTACGTGCGGCTCGTTCTGGGTGAACGGAACCAGGCGCTGCGGCTCCTGCGCGAATACCTGGCCGTCCGCCACGAGAACCGCGAGTTCATCCTACGAGACCGCCTCTTCGCGGATATTGTCCCGGGGCTCTAGCGCATACTTTTCGGGGATCATGGCGATTGCTCTGTGCTCTCCCGCCGCCAGGATGTGGAAGTTGGATTCGATGATGGTGGCGCCGCTCGGCAACGCGATCAGCCCATGAAGTGCGTACGGCTCGGACTTGGGAAGATGGGCAAACGCGAAGACGTCAGGGTCCCTCCACGCCTCCTGCATGAGTCTAAGCCGGACGCCGGCATCGACGCCGTACATGCGCGCGTAATACGGCTGTACGAACTTCTCGATCGCGGACTCGCTCCAGAACACGGCGTCGTAGTCGTCTCGCAGGGAATGCGCCTTGGAGTTGCTTCCTTTCCGGGTGCTCGCGACCACGGACAGCAGATTGGGCCTGTCGGGAACGGGATAGTCGCAAGTGTGGCACGTAATCAGCAGCCTGTCGGGATCCTGATTCGCCGGTTTCTGCTCCGTGATCACGAAGTCATCTTGCCCGATCTGCAGGTACACCTCCTGCCCGCGCATCCCGTCCGCGGCTTCGGCGGCCCGCCGCAGTGTTCCTGCCTTGACAGTGGTCATGATGCATTCCCTGGTGCTGGGTGACAACCGGCGCCACGGCGCGGCGCCCGCCGAGTCGGCGTGGCTCGGTGGACGCAATCTGGCTCGCGCATCTCAACTCGTTGTCCCCGTGGGTGTCAACCTTCGCGAGTGGATGCCGAAAGCCGGGCTCTGCCGCTTCAATACGGGCCTTCCATCGTTTCAGCGATAAAAAGACCGGAGCGTAAGCCGGGCGAGAACGGGCCAACAAGTAGGGAACGCGGGTGAGGAGGAGGGGGCCATCGGGGGATCGCGGTGCGCGCCGTGGCGCGTGATCTTGCGGGGGTTGACCGATCCGGCCCGGAGGCGTAGCTTTTCGCGCTCCCGACGGGGTGTGGCGCAGTCCGGTAGCGCGCCTGCTTTGGGAGCAGGAGGTCCTCGGTTCGAATCCGGGCGCCCCGACTATGGCTGGCAGATGCAAGCGCCAGTAGCTCAGTTGGATAGAGCAACGGCCTTCTAAGCCGTAGGTCGCTGGTTCGAGCCCAGCCTGGCGCGTGTCCGTCGAAACCCCCGCGATTGCTGCATTTGCAGCGGTCGCGGGGGTTCTTCGTTTTTGGACTCCTTCGGCGGTTTCACACTCTCGAGATTTTCCAATCCTTCCATCGGGGCGTCAGCCGCTCTTCCGGGGCACGCGCATGGTGCCCCAAACCGCCATCTCGCCACGGCAGCAGTCAGACGGGGCCGTCCGCGTGCGGCCGGGACAGTGCCCGAACCTCCAGGATCCCAGGGCGGGGCGTACGCGGAACTCGGCGCGTGGGGAAAAGCTCGCGGCCGCCAAGGTTTTCCTCCTTGCCACCGCGGTAGGCGAGTGTGGCGAGGCGGGCCTCGTACGGCCACGACCTGGGGCTGCTTGACCGTGGGGCTCCGCACCCCCTCGTCCACGGGCGCTTCATCCACCAGCGCCGCGAAAGCGGCCACCCCGTTCTCCAGGAACGTCCGCTCGAACTCCCTCCACATCCCCCCAAGCGCTCCAACGCGGAGCGGGTGACGGATGGTCGCGTCGCACTCGCTGCTCGCCGCCCGGGCGAAGAACAGCCGTCCGCGATCCTCGGTGCCGACATCGTCCACGAACGCGCACCGATTTGCGCAGATCGCGCGGGGCGCGCACGGCCCAACCGCTTGATGATCGATCCGCAGTCTGACCCCCAAGGGCGCGGACGAGCACTCCCGTGCGAAACGGGAGGAGCGCGTCCGACGAATTGTTCGCGCACTGGTGACGGTACCCGTCGATCAAGCGCGCCGAGCTGGTTCGTTCATCGCTCCACCCTCTTACCTGGGAAGGTCCGACCATGAAGCTCAAGCTGCTCCTCATCGTGCTTTTGTGCGCCTGCACGGCATCCGCCCACGGCCAGAGATCCGCGTCGTTCCAGGATGCGGGTCCCGCCGGGCGGACACCCGGCCGCGAAGTGGGCGAGACCGGCTACGTCACGTTTCGCTACCGCGGCCAGCAGGTCCGGCTTGCCACCGTCCGTGCGGAGGACGGGAACGTGTGGCTGCAGCAGAACCTGGGAAGCGAGCGCGTAGCGGAGGACCGCGAGGATTCCCGCGCGTATGGCGACCTCTTTCAGTGGGGCCGCTGGGACGACGGCCATCAGGTGCGCGAGCCGGCGAATACCCGCGCTCTTCCCGGTGCGCTGCACACCGGCACCATCGATCCCGCGACCCATCCCCGCGACCCGGGACAGGTGGCGTCGGCCGGGAGGGTGCCGTTCATGTACAACTTTCCCTGGTGGTGGCCTTCCGACCGGCCTGCGGACGAGTGGACCGGGCGCAGCCCCGCCGACGCGAGTGCGCGGCGCGGTGTAGATCCATGTGCGGCCATCGGCGGGAACTGGCGCCTGCCATCCAGCGCGGATTTCGCGGCCATCGACCGAGCGGCGGTGATCACTGACGCAAACGGAGCGTGGCAGTCCACCCTCAAGCTTCCGCTGGCCGGCGTTCGCGATCACAACACCGGGGAGCTGCAGAACGGGGACCGCGCGGGTGTGTTCTGGACGAGTTCGCTGGACGGCCAGGGAAACGGCGTTGCCTTCGACGCCGCCAGTGGTGAGATCGGCGTAAACGAGCGGGGGGTCGGCAGTTCGGTGCGGTGCGTCATGACGGGAGGCGCTCCGTCCGCCGGCGATGCGGCGCCGGGGGCAGCGGCCTTCACCCCCGCCGGGATGCAGACGCCGGACGATGCGATGTTGGCGCGCAAGCTCGAAGCGCTTACGCGCAAGATCAACGAGCGCCTTCGGAACCCGCGCAACTGATCTGGATCATCGACCAGAAGGAGCCTGCTCCGCGGCATGCGGCGGGCTCGTTTCCCGGAACCCGGGGGGTCTGGCGAGCCCCTCCCGCCGATCACCCCCGGGTTCGCGGCGCTTCAGCCGAACGCGAAGCGAGCCCCGGTGTCCCCTGCCGCGCTCTGGCGTGGGAACGCCCAGCGCCGGCGCCCGTGCGGGTGGTTCAGCCGTGACTCGCCACCACCGCCGTTGCCTTCGGCGTGAAATCACAGGAGCTGCCGTCCATCGTGGACGTGAAAGGGTCATTCTTCGGCGTCCCGCCGGTGCCTGGCCCCGGTCCGTTCCGCCGGGAACCGCCGAGGCAGAAAACCCTCACGACGCCGGGTGTGCCGCTGCCCGAGCCCAGCAATCATTGGACAACCATCATCCCCAAACGACGATGAAAACCCGTTTGATCCGGTCTCATGGACTTGGAACCGCCGTTCTGCGCTTCGCGACGCTGTGCGTCCTGGCGCTCGCTCCCGTCCCCGCGCACGCGCAGGAGGTGCTCACGAATGAGCACATCGTCGAACTGACACGGGCATCGGTCGACCCGGCCGTGATCGTTTCGACCATCGAAAGCTCGCGGTCGAGCTTCAACGTAGGCGTCCGGGAGATCGTCGCGCTGAGCGACGCGCGCGTGAACCGGGAGGTGATCGCCGCGATGCACGCCGCCGTGTCGCGCAGCGGTCAACCCCGATCGGGGATGGGAGCGGGTGCAACGGCATCGGTTCCGCTCCCGTCGGAGTTCGGGATGTTCGTGGTTCGGGGCGGGGAACCCTCCCGCCTCCCCCTTGTGGCCATGACGCTCGACAATACCTGGACCGACGGGCGGGGACAGCCGATGCCAAGGATCCAGGTGCCGAACGGACGCGCGATTCAGGCAATGGAAGTCGAGGACGACAATCCGACCCTGGTCCTCTTCCGCGAAACCTCCCGCCCCACGCGCGTCCGCATGTTCCACCTGACGGACGGCGTTCTGAACGGCGCGCTGCTCCGCACGGAGATCCCGCTGCAGGCGGGGCCGGCGGGAACCGACCCCAGGATGCTGAAGCTGACCCCGGGAATCGCGCTCACGCATGGCTCGTATCTTATCGTGCTGGACGAGGACTTCACCCGCGCCTACGGGTTCGGACGTGTACAGGGACGCCGCAACGTCCCGTCGCTGGAGCCCTCCCGGGCGCTGGCCCTGGTACAGGCGACGGCCGGATTGAGGACGACCCTCTCCCCCGACTCTGTCCGGTCACTCGTCCTGGACGTGCTCGCGCGGGAGCACATCCCGGTCGAACGCGATTTCGACGCGGCGGGGCTCCTGCTCAGCTTGCGCGGGATCCGTGGCGGCGGGTGGTTGAGTGATCCCGTTGCCGTACAGTTCGCCATTCGCGTGCAGCCTTCCGGCTCCGGCAGCGAGATCCGCGTCGCGGCGGACGCGTACATGTCGGGGAGTCCCTCCGGCTGGCTCACGGGCGCTGACCTGGCCGAGGCTCCCCTCGTCTCCGCGCCGGATCAGAGCCGCCGGCATGCCCAGGGAATCAAGAAGGACATCGAACGCGCCATCCAGCGAGCCACGCAGCGGACCCGCTGAGGATCCGGCCGTCGCAGGGCGGCAGGGTGCATGAGCGACTCGCAATCCCGGTACGGATGGATTCATCGCAATCGTACATGCGCAAGATCACGGTGCAGGTGTTCGCCGCAGATCCGCTGTCCTCGGCCGCGGGCGGCTCCGCCCCCAGGCTGATGCTGGACGAGGAAGTGCGGCGGATGCGCGAGACGGTGCGTGCCGCGGATTACCGGGATGCGGTGGAATTCGACGTGCGCTGGGCCGCGCGCTCCGATGATCTGCTGCAGGCGATGAACGAAGTCACCGCCGACGTGGTGCACTTCAGCGGCCATGGAGGCAGTCACGGCCTGGTGCTGGTAGGGGATGACGGCCGATCCCACGCGGTGGGGGCGGAGGGACTGGCGCGCTTGTTCTCCGTGTTCGGTGCAGAGACCCGGATCGTCGTTCTGAACGCCTGCCTTTCGCTGCCGCAGGCAGAGGCGATCGCGGAGGTCGTGGGGTGTGCCATCGGCACCCGGAGCACGATCTCCGACGCGGCCGCGGTCACCTTCGCCGGCTCCTTCTACCGGGCGATTGCCTTTGGCCACTCGGTGGGCAGGGCGTTCGAGCAGGCATGCGCGGCGCTGGCACTGAAACACCCGCTGGAGTGCGAGTGTCCACAGCTGGTCGCCCGCTCCGGGGTGGATCCCGCGACGCTGGTGCTTCTTCCGCCTCCCGTCGCGCGCCGTCCCGCAGCGGCGTCCCCCGTCGCTCTCCCGCCCCCGAGGTGGTGGCGACTTTCCAGAACCGCCCTGGCCGGTGGAGCGGGCGCCCTGACGCTGGGAGTCAGTACCTGGGTGTACGGCTGGAATGCTGGGCAGGCCCCACCGTCACGGGACGGCCAGGCGCGGCCGGCCGTCGCGGCGGCGGCCCAGCAGGAACCGCGGCGCGTGACGGGTGCGGCGGATCCGCCGCACCCGCCGCCGTCGAGCCGGACCGGCGAGCAGCCCCGTGTGGAACCCGTGCGGAGGCCGGCCGGCCCGCCCTCCTCGTCCCGCCCGCAGCGTGGAGTGCCGGAAGTTTCGCGTCGTCCCCGGCCGCCGCGCGATCCCGATGCCGGAACCCTTGCGTTCGCGCCACAGGCACTCGCCGAAGCGCGAGCGGAGTTCGCGCGCGGCGAGTACCAACCCGCCCTTCGTCGCTTGGACGCGGCCCTTCAGCGGCTGGAGGTGCTCGACCGTCAGTTTCCCAATTCCCAGCCCGTGCGTTCGATGCTGAAGCAGATCGCCGCGCAGGCCTCGGAGGTCCGGACCGCGTGCGAGACTGACGCCGCAGTCCAGAAGGCGGAGGCAAAATGTACATAGGATCATCGAAACCCGTGAATATCTCTCCTGTGGCTTCTCCGCCGGTGCGGTGTTCGCGCGGCCGGATGGGCGCACTGCTGGTCGTGTGGTTCATGCTGATGGCCTGCCGCGCCGCGGTCCAGCTCCCTCCACTGACACTCGACGAGGTGGCCCGCCTGATTCGCGACAGGGTACCGCCGGTACGCATCCAGGCCGGCTCTCGAGAGCGGTGCCTCGGGTTCGCGTGGGGTCCCGAAGCGGAAGCTCGGCTGCGTGCGGCCGGAGCGACTTCGGACGTGCTGGATGTCGTCCAGACCGCCTGCAAGCGGCTTCCGCCTCCGCGGTTCTCCGGGTCGCCGGTCCCTCCCCGCCCTGAGGTCGGCCGGCTCCGCCCACTCACCGGCGTCTACCGCCTCCGCGGGCAGTCCGACAGCATCACCCAGCAGATCCTGCACGAGACGCGCGACGGCCATGCCGTAGTCCGGCTCCTCACCACACTACGCGGTGACCAGCGCGGCAGCACATCCGAAACACGCATCGACGCGGTTTCCTTTGCTCCCGTTTCTTATGCCGCGACCATGTACCAGGGCTCGGCGACTGCCCGCGTGATTCTGCGACGGGTGGGAGACTCTGTCGTGGGAATCGCCCAGGATTACGGGAAGCCCACTTTCGCCCTCCAATACAACGCGCATGAGGGCACCCTGCTCCCCGGAATGTCGGACCTGATGCTGCTCGCGACGCCTGACCTCTCGCTCGGCCGCCGATTCGTTCTGCCGACATTCACCAACACCACGGGAGATCCCTGCCTGCTCTCCCTTGCGGTGGAGCGGGAAACGACGGTTACCGTGCCGGCCGGGATCTTCCCGGCGTGGCAGGTGCGCGCGAGCGGGGACGGGTGTGGACGCGCCTTTCGATTGTACGTCAGCAGAGAGCCGATCCCCGGGTACCCGCCTCGCGTCATCCTCGCGACGGAAGGCTCCGGGTATCGCGTGGAGTTGATCCGCGTCCGGCCGGACTGAGGCACTGAGCGCGCCGTGGCCTTGCCGGAACTCACCCTCCGGGCCGGTTTCCTGGACGGTGTCGACGAAGGAGCCCTCCGGCCGATAGACGCACGGGCGGAAACTCGAGCGCCATCCGCTGATTGTTCCCACGCCACGGATCGGGCTCCCCCTCCCGCTTCGCCACCCCACCTCCCGTTCGGTGCAGGATCCGCCACGCATCGCGCGATGCGCATCCCGCTCCGCCCGGCCCGACCCGCCGATCCCCAACCCGTCACTCCGGCCTCGAAGATGAACCCCGGCGTTTCCGTGCGGCGCGAGCGCCCGTCTGGATGCCCGTCATCTGAATCGCGGTGCTCTTTTGACCAAATGGATAATATCCGCTATTGTACAATTGACCAACAACGTCCCACCCGCGCCACAGGACCGTGATGAACGACTCTGCCCGTCCCAGCTTCCGCTCGCTGGACCGTGATGAATGCATGGCGATCCTGGGCCGCAACTCCGTGGGGCGCATTGCCTACACCTCCGGCAACCGCGTGCAGATCGAGCCGCTGAGCTACGTGCAGCACGGCGCCTGGCTGTACGGGCGCACCTCCAACGGGTCCAAGCTGGCCGCCACCAGCACGCACTGGGCGCCCGTCGCGTTCGAGGTGGACGAGGTGGAAGCGGTGTTTCAGTGGCGCAGCGTGGTCGTCCATGGCGGGTTCTACACGCTGGTGGATGACGGGCGGGCGGATCACGACGCGGAGTGGTGGCAGGGCGTGCAGCTGCTGCGCGGTCTGATTCCCGACACGTTCAGCGGCGACGATCCCGTCGGCTTCCGCACCGTCCTGTTCCGCATGGCGGTGCAGGACGTCACCGGCCGCGAAGCAGTCCCGGGGCGCGTACCCGTCCTGGCGGTCGCGGCCGCGTAGCGGATTGCGCCGGCGCCCGCGGGCGCGCGCATCCGTACGGGCGAGTTCTCCGATGGCGCAAGCCGGGGAAAGGCCCACACCGAGCCGCTCCGGCTCCTGCCCCAAGGTAGACTTTGTCCGATGAAGACTCGACCGTCGCCCCGATCCGCCTCCGCTCCCTTCTGACGCCCCGCGCCCGCCCCGGGCGCGACGAGCTTCTGTCCGGCCCCATCCGCGGCGAGCTTCTGGGCGCCGACCAGCTCGCCGAAAAGGCCGGCCAGGTCGCGCTCCGGCAGACGCTTGCCGCCACCCCGCGCGGCTCCCGCGGCGCTCCCCTCCTCAGCCGGCTCAACCAGACCCGCGGCATTCTGAACGACGCGTACGCGCAGCTGGCCGCGGGCGCCGACCGTGAACTGGACGTGGGCCCCGCCGGCGAGTGGCTGCTGGACAACGCCTACGTGGTGCAGGAGCACATCCGCGAGGTGCTGGATACCCTCCCCCCGGGCTACTACCGCGAACTCCCCGAGCTGTCCAGCGGCGCGCTGGCCGGCTATCCGCGCGTCTACGAACTGGCCATCACCCTGATCTCGCACACCGAGAGCCGGGTGAACCTGGAGAACCTGGAGCGCTTCGTTTCCGCCTTCCAGGCGCACACGCCGCTGTGCATCGGCGAGCTGTGGGCCATTCCCGCCATGCTGCGGCTGGCGCTGCTGGAAAGCGTCCGGCGGATGGCGCTGCGCACTGTGCAGCGGATGGACGAGATGGAAGCGGCCGGCGCGTGGGCCGCGCGCATCGGAGAGGCCAGCGGCGAAGGGCCGGAGGCGCTGGGCGCGGCACTGGACGCCTTTGCCGGAGATCCGCCGCCGCTGACGCCGGTCTTCGTTTCCCGCTTCCTTCACCAGCTGCGGCTGACGCGCGGCGCGTACCCCCCGCTGGCGCAGATCGAGGCGTGGATCGGCGACCGGGCTCTGGGCGCGGACGACGCGGCGGCCCGCTCCACCCAGCACCTGGCGCTCACGCAGGTGATGATGGCGCACAGCATCACCTCGCTGCGCGCCATCGCCCACCTGGACTGGCGCGTGTTCGTGGAGGGGCAGAGCGCCATGGACGCCGTGCTCCGTCAGGACCCCGCCGGCTTCTACGGGCGGATGACCTTTGCCACGCGCGACAGCTACCGCCACGCCGTGGAGCGCATCGCCCGCCGCACGGGGCTGGGGGAGGAAGCCGTCGCACGCGCCGCGGTGGACCGCGCCCGGGCCGGTGCGGAAGATACGGCGTCGGACCTCCGCGCCCATGTCGGCTACTACCTGGTGGACAAGGGGCTGGCGGAGCTGGAGGCGGAGACCGGATACCGGCCGCGCGCCGGCGAGGCGGTGCACCGCTGGGTGCTGCGCCATCCGGACTGGGTGTTCGGCGGCGGGGTGGCGGGGGGCACGGCGGCGGCGCTGGCGGCGGTGCTCTGGCTGGCGGGGCACGCGGCGTGGAGCGCGTGGCCCGTCGTGCTCCTGCTGGCCTTTCTTCCCGCGTTCGACATCGCCCTGAGCGCGGTGAACCAGCTGGTGACCGCGTACCTGCCGCCCCGCGTGCTCCCCAAGCTGGAACTGGGGGAGCACGGCGGCATTCCCGCCGGCCTGCGGACCGCGGTGGTCGTTCCCACGCTGTTCGGCGGGATCGACGCGGTGCAGGAGGCGCTGGAGAACCTGGAGGTGCAGTTTCTGGCCAACCGCCAGCCCAACCTGCACTTCGCCGTGCTGAGCGACTTCACCGACGCGGACACGCAGACGGTCGCGGGGGATGACGAGATCGTCGCCGCGGCGGCGGCGGGGGTGCGCGCGCTCAACGAGCGCTACGGCCGTGGCCGCGAAGACGCTTTCTATCTTTTCCACCGTCCCCGCCTGTGGAATCCCCGGCAGGGCGTGTGGATGGGATGGGAGCGCAAGCGCGGCAAACTGTCCCAGTTCAACCACTGGCTGCGCGGCGGCGCGGAGAGCGCGTTCTCCACCATCGTCGGGGATGTGCGGCCGCTGCCGGAGGTGCGCTACGTCATCACCCTGGACGCGGACACGGTGCTCCCCCCGGGCGCTGCGGCGGAGCTGGTGGGCGCGCTGGCGCATCCCCTCAACCGCGCCGTGTACGACGAGGCGGCGGGGCGCGTGGTACGCGGCTACGGCATCCTGCAGCCGCGGGTGGGCGTACGCCTGCCCAGCGCGCACGCCTCCCGGTTCGCCGCCATCCACTCCGGGCATCCCGGCGTGGATCCGTACACCACCGCCGTTTCCGACGTCTACCAGGACCTGTACGGCGAGGGAAGCTTCACCGGAAAGGGCATCTACGACGTGGACGCATTCGAGCGGGCCACGCACGGGCGCTTTCCGGAAAACACCCTCCTGTCCCACGACCTGGTGGAGGGGAGCTACGCTCGCGCGGGGTTGGCCACCGAGATCAGCGTCTACGATGACTATCCCACCCGCTACCTCACCTGGACGCGGCGCAAGCACCGCTGGGTGCGCGGCGACTGGCAGCTGCTTCCCTGGCTGACGCCGCGCGTGTCGGGGCCGGACGGGCCGGAGCCCAACCGGCTTCCCGCCATCGCCCGGTGGAAGATCCTCGACAACCTGCGCCGCAGCACGCTGGAGATCGGCCTCCTCCTCTTTCTCGTGGCGGGATGGGCGTTCCTGCCCGGCTCGCCGCCCAGGTGGACGCTGCTGGGGCTGCTGGCCATCGCCGCGCCGTGGATCATCTCCCTCGTTCTCGCGGTTCTGCGCCCGCCGCTGGACCGCTCGTGGCACGCGTACTACGCCGCCGTCGCGCGCGACGCGGTGATCAGCGCCCAGCAGGTGGGGCTGGCGGTCGCGTTCCTGCCGCACCAGGCCTGGGTGTCGGCGGACGCCATCGCCCGCACGCTGTGGCGCCTGTTCGTCACCCGGCGCTCGCTGCTGGAGTGGCAGACGGCCTCCGGCGCGGAGCGCTCCGCCAGCCGCGCGGCGTCCAGCGTGTGGCGCGCGATGATCTCCGCGCCGCTGCTGGCCCTGGGCGCCGGAGTTCTCGTCGGGTGGCGTGTGATGGGCGGCGGCGGGCCGGGGTGGATGGTGATCGCCGCCGCGCTTCCGGTGCTGGCGCTGTGGATCGCGTCTCCCGCCATCGCGCACGCCCTCAGCGCCCCCGCCATCCGCGGCACGCGTCCCCTTTCCGCCGTGCAGCGGACGGATGCGATGCGGCTGGCGCTGCTGCACTGGCGCTTTTTTGACCGGTTTGTGGGGCCGGAGACGCACGCGCTGGTCCCGGACAACTTTCAGGAGGACCCGTCGCCCGTGGTCGCCATGCGGACGTCGCCCACCAACATCGGCCTGCAGCTGCTGGCGGTGGGGAGCGCGTACGAGCTGGGTTTCATCACCTGCGCGGAAATGGCGCGGCGGCTGGAGCTCACCTTCCGCACGCTGGAGCGGCTGCGGCGCCACCGCGGGCACTTCTTCAACTGGTACGATCTCACCGACCTGCACGTGCTGGAGCCGGCGTACGTGTCCACCGTGGACAGCGGCAACCTGGCCGGGCACCTGCTCGCGCTCCGCCAGGCGTGCCTGTCCGCGCGCGACGAGCCCGTGCCGGACGCCGGGTTCGCCGCGGGGATGCGGACCGCGCTGGCGCTGGCGGATGAACGGCTGCGCGCCCTCGCCGCCTCGGTGGAAGGGCCGGAGGCGCAGCGGATCGCGCAGATCGCCGCGACCTCGCTTCGGCGCGCGGAGACGGCGCTCTTCGGCGAGGACTCCGGCTCGAGCGGAACGATCGATACGATGGATGGGGCCGCGGCCCTGCGCGATGCGCTGAACGCCGTTTCCGGCGCGGACATTCCCGCGGAGGCGCGCGGTCCGGCGGAGGAGTGGATCGAGTGGAGCCTGCGCCGCGTAGACGAGCATCGCGCCGAAGCCGCCGGATCAGCGGACGACACCGCGGCGCGGCTGGAGGCCATCGCCGCGCGCGCGGACCGCTACGTGGCGGAAATGGACTTCCGTTTTCTGTTCGACGGGGAGCGCGAGCTTTTTTCCATCGGCTACCAGCACGCGGGCGCGGCGCTGGACCCGTCGTACTACGACCTGCTGGCGTCGGAGTCGCGGCTGGCCAGCTTCGTCGCCATCGCCAAGGGCGAAGTACCGGTGGACCACTGGTTCCGCCTGGGCCGCTCGCTCACCCACGCCGCGGGGGAAACGGCGCTGGTGTCGTGGAGCGGCAGCATGTTCGAGTACCTGATGCCGGCGCTGGTGATGCGCTCGCTCCCCTTCACGCTCCTCGACCAGACGTACTCCGGCGCCGTCCGCCGGCAGGTGGCGTACGGCACGGAGCGGGGCGTGCCCTGGGGTGTGAGCGAAAGCGCGTACAACCTGCGCGACCGCCATCTCACCTATCAGTACCGCGCCTTCGGCGTGCCGGACCTGGCGCTCAAGCGCGGGCTGGGGCGCGACCTGGTCATCGCCCCGTACGCCTCGGTACTGGCGCTGATGGTGGCGCCGGCGCGCGCGCTGGGGAACATGGCGGCGCTGGAGGCCAAGGGGGCGCTGGGGCCGTACGGCTTTCGCGACGCGCTGGACTACACCCGGCCGGACCCGGCGCGGCGCTACGCCGTCGTGGGCAACTACATGGCGCACCACGTGGGAATGGGGCTGGCGGCGCTCACCAACGTGCTGGCCGTGCACGGATGGCAGGACCACTTTCACGCCGATCCGCTGGTCCGGTCTGCGGAGCTGCTGCTGCACGAGCGGGTTCCGCGGCGGCTGATGCTCCGCGACGCGCAGGCGACCCGCGCGGACGAGGCGCTTCCGGACCCGGAGACGGAAAGCCCGGCTGTGCGCGAGTTCGACCGGCCGGACACGGAGCGCCCGCACATCGCCCTGCTGGGCCGCGCGCCGTACACCATCATGGTGAGCCACTGCGGCTCCGGCTACAGCCGCTACGAGGAGCTGGCCGTCACCCGCTGGCGGGCGGACGGGACGTCGGATGCGTCAGGGCAGTTCATCTACCTCAGGGACGTCACGAGCGGCCGGGTGTGGTCCGCCGCGCACCAGCCGGTGTGCGCCCCCGCGGACGCCTACCGCGCGCTGCTCGCCACGGACCGCGTCACCTTTCTGCGCTCGGACGGGGAGATCGAGACGCGGACGGAGATCGCCGTGGTGCCCGAGGACGCCGCCGAGGTGCGCAGCGTGACGGTGACCAACCACGGCGCGGAGGCGCGGGAGATCGAGCTGACCAGCTACGGCGAAATCGTGCTCGGCAAGCCGGACGCGGACCGCGCGCACCCCGCGTTCGCCAACCTGTTCGTGCAGACGGAGTGGCACTCGTGGTGTACCGCCGTCACCGCCACCCGCCGCCCCCGCGCCGCGGGAGAGCCGGTCCTGTGGTGCGTGCACGTGGTGGATGACGGGCGCGACCGCGTGGGCTCCGTCACCTGCGAAACGGACCGCGCCCGCTTTCTGGGACGCGGCGCCACCCCGCGCGACCCCGCCGTCCTGGAAACGGACGGGCCGCTGTCGGGGACGACGGGCGCGGTGCTGGACCCCATCTTCGCCCTGCGCACCCGCGTGCGGCTGCAGCCGGGGCAGTCCGCCTCCGTCGCCTTTACCACGCTGGTAGCGGCGACCCGCGAGCGCGCCTTTGAGCTCGCGGGCCGCTATCACGATTCCAGCGCGGCGCAGCGGGCGCTGGACCTGGCGTGGACCTCACAGCAGGTGGAACTGCGCGAACTGGCGCTCACGCCGGCGGACGCGGCGGTCTTTCAGGAGATCGCGGGCGCCATGCTGTATCCCCGGGCGGAGCTTCGCGCGCCGCAGGAGGAGCTCGCGCGCAACCACGGCTCTCAGCCGCTGCTGTGGGCGGCGGGAATCAGCGGCGACTGGCCCATCGTGCTGGCCTCCATCGACACCGCCGACGGCCTCCCGACGCTGCGCCAGCTCTTTGCCGCGCACCAGTACTGGCGCCGCCGCGGAATGACGGTGGACCTGGTCGTCCTCAACGCGCAGCCTTCCACCTACCTGCAGGAGGTGCACGACAGGATCATGGAGGGGATGTTCGCCTCCGGCGAGACGGAGCTGGACCGGCCGGGCGGCGTCTTCGTGCGCACGCGCGACCAGATGGACGAAGCCACGCTCCTGATGCTTCGGGGGACGGCGCGGCTGGCCATCCACTGCGACGGGCGCACGCTGGCCCACGTGATGGAGGAAACCACGGTTTCCGACCGGGCGCCTGCGCCGGATCCCGTGCCGGACCGGGCTCCGCACCGCGCGCTGGAGCAGCACGCGCTCCCCGCCCTCCCCGCGGGGCGCCGGGTGCGCTCGCATCACACGGCGGACCTGTCCGGTACCGCGGCGACGGTTCTCCCCCCGCGCCGCGGCGTGGACACGCAGGCGTTCGCCTCGCCGGACGTGCTGCGCTTCGACAACGGGCACGGCGGACTGACGGCGGAGGGCGACTACGAGGTGCGCGTCCGCGGCGGCTTCGTTCCGCCCGCGCCGTGGGTGAACGTCGTCGCCAACCCGTACGGCGGCTTCGTGGTGAGCGAGCGCGGCGCCGGCTACACCTGGGCGGGCAACAGCTACTTCTATCGATTGACGCCCTGGCACAACGACCCGGTCAGCGATCCCGCGCCGGAGGTCATCTACCTGCGCGACGAGGACACGGGCGAGCTGTGGAGCGCCACCCCGGCCCCGGCGGGCGGGGAGGCGGAATACACGGTCCGCCACGGCGCGGGATCCTCCACCTTCGCCTCCGAGCACGGCGGAATCCGGACGCACCTCACCCTGGCGATGGCGGAGGGGGATGCGGCGCGCCTTTCCGTCCTCCGCGTAACCAACCATGGAGACCAGCCGCGCCGCATTGGGCTGACGGCGTACGCGGAGTGGACGCTGGGCGTGCTGCGCGAGCACACCCAGCACCAGGTGCACACGCGCTATGACGCGGAACTGGGGGCCGTGCTGGCGCAGAACTCGTTCGATCCGCAGTTCGCCGCGTGGGTGGCGTACTGCGCGCTCAGCGAGCCGGTGACCGCCCACACGGCGGACCGGCGCGAGTTCCTGGGCCGCAACGGCACCCTGTCCGATCCCGCCTCCCTGCGCACCGCCGGGCTGCTGGGGACGACGGGCGCGGGCCACGACCCCTGCGCGGCGCTGCAGTGCCTGCTGGAGCTGGCTCCGGGGGAAACGCGGGAGATCGCCGTCCTTCTGGGCGCGGCGGAGGGGGAAGCGGAGGCGCGCGCCGCCATCCTGCGCCACAGCGGCGCGGGCACGGCCGCGGCGGCCTCCGCGGTGAGCGTGGCGGCGTGGGCGGAGCGCCTGTCCGTCATCACCGTGCGCACGCCGGACCCCGCGTTCGACGCCATGCTCAACCGCTGGGCGCTGTACCAGGCCCTTTCCTGCCGCATGTGGGCGCGTTCCGCACTGTACCAGAGCAGCGGCGCGTACGGCTTCCGCGACCAGCTTCAGGACGTGCTCGCCTTCGTGTACGCGGAGCCGGCGGTGGCGCGGGAGCACATTCTGCGCGCGGCGGCGCGGCAGTTCGTGGAGGGCGACGTGCAGCACTGGTGGCATCCGCAGAGCGGCCGGGGCGTGCGCACCCGCTTCTCTGACGACCTGGCCTGGCTGGCGTACGTGGTGGATGGATACGTGAACGTCACCGGCGACGCGGCGGTGCTGGACGAATCCGTCCCCTTTCTGTCCATGCGCTCGCTGGAGCCGCACGAGCACGAGGTGTACGACCTGCCCCAGGTGGCGGATGAGCACGCCAGCGTGTACGAGCACTGCCTGCGCGGGCTGCGGCGCGCGTGCACCTCGGGCGCGCACGGCCTGCCGCTCATCGGCATCGGCGACTGGAACGACGGAATGAACCGCGTGGGCTACGAGGGCCGGGGTGAGAGCGTGTGGCTGGCGTGGTTCCTCACGGCCACGCTGCGCGCCTTTGCCCTGCACGCCGACCGGCGCGGGGACGAAGCGGTCGCGGCGGAGCTTCGGGCACACGCGGACGGGTACGCCGCCGCCGCCGAGGCGCACGGGTGGGACGGGGAGTGGTATCGGCGCGCGTACTTTGACGACGGCACGCCGCTCGGCTCGCGGGAAAGCGACGAGTGCCGCATCGACTCCATCGCGCAGAGCTGGAGCGTCATTTCCGGCGCGGGCGCCCCGGAGCGGCAGGACCGGGCGATGCGGTCGATGGAAGAGCACCTGGTGCGCGAAAAGGAGAGGATGCTCGTCCTTCTCACGCCGCCGTTCGACCAGACTTCGAACGATCCGGGTTACATCAAGGGCTACCTTCCCGGCGTGCGGGAGAATGGGGCCCAGTACACGCACGCCGCGCTCTGGGCGGTGCTGGCCACCGCGATCCGCGGGGAAGGGAACCGCGCGTTCGAGCTGTACCAGATGCTGAATCCGCTCACCCACACCGCCACGGCGGAGGGGGTGCACCGCTATCGCGCCGAGCCGTACGTGGTGGCGGCGGACGTGTACACGGCGGAAGGTCAGCTGGGGCGCGGCGGATGGACGTGGTACACGGGCTCGGCGAGCTGGACGTACCGGGTGGGCCTGGAGTCCATCCTGGGCTTCACCCGGCGCGGCGATACGCTGCGCATCGACCCGTGCGTACCGGACGCCTGGCCGGAGTTCACCATCGAGTACCGCTTCGGGGCCGCGCTGTATGTGATTACGGTGCTGCACCCGGGCCGCATCCGCGCGGCGGGCGCGTCGGTGACGGTGGATGGGAGGAACGTGGAGGGCCCGTCCTTTTCGCTCGTGGATGACGGAGTGCGCCACGAGGTGATCGTCCGCGCAGGCGGGGCAGGGATGGATGCCCCTGCGCAGGCCTTGGCCGCCACGCCCTGATTCGCGGGTCCGCCAGGATCGGCGGGGTGACGCACTGCTCCCCGCGCGCCCTGCCGTACCTCCGCTCCGTTCGTCGGCCGCGCGCATCTCCCGGCCGGCGGAGTGGAGCGCGGGATTCGCGGATGGGGCAGGGACGTCGAGGTAACGGAACGGATCCCCGCAATGGCAGAAGGCGCCATCGGACGCGCCACCCGGTATCGGCGGCCGATGCTGGCCGGCGCGTACTGCACCGCCGGGATAAAGAAAGTTTGAGGCAGGCCCTTGCGCGATCGCGCAGGTTTTTACAAATTGTGCGCGTCGCCGGGAAAGCGGCGGCTGAATTGACATCACGGTGAGCGTAGCTCAGCTGGTTAGAGCGCCGGATTGTGGTTCCGGAGGTCGCGGGTTCGAGCCCCGTCGCCCACCCCTTGATCGTGCCCCCGCGAAGCTTCGGCTTCGCGGGGGCACTGGTTTCTGGGAGCCCCGGTCGTTCCGCCGGCGGCTCCCTCCGTTTCCCCGGAGCTGTCCGCCGGGAACGCGGGTGCACGGCCCGCGGGTCCGGTCGAAAGAAGTTTCGGATCCGGCCTTGACGATGCGGGGAAGGGCTGATAGTTTCTAGGGCTGTCGCCTGAATGGCGGCGGCGGGGCGGCGAAGAGAAAAGTTTGGAATACCGCCCCTTGACGGAATCGGAAAACTCCAGTAGCTTGAAGGAGTTCGGCGCACGGCGGGATTCGCAAAAGCGAAAAAGTTGTTGAAGCTGAGGGGTTGACGGACTGGCCCAACGCTGTTAGCTTGAAGGACTGCCCGCTGCGACGGGCGGACGCGGCGGACCGGGTGAAACTGGTCTGGTTGCCATGGAGCAGAACGAACGAAGCGGGCTTTGGTCCGCGGGATTCTGAAATTGACAATTCGGGTCTTGGGAGTGCTTTTGTAAACAGGCGCCCCGTGGTGGAGTCAGCCGGAGGCAACACGTCCTCCGCATTCACGTGCAACACGGGATGTCAACGTGAAGTATTCCGAACGGAAGCAACGGACGTAATTGTCCGGCGTTTCGTTCAACAAAGAGCTGTTTGAATTCTCATGGAGAGTTTGATCCTGGCTCAGGACGAACGCTGGCGGCGCGCTTAACACATGCAAGTCGAACGGGGCACTTCGGTGCTTAGTGGC